>JBDTCL010000372.1:0-14084 GCA_039923595.1 Antricoccus sp.
ATCGACCAGATCTGCACTGCCGACTACAAGTCGGCCTGTGATACAGCTGGCCTGAAGTAATCCTTCGCTGGCGGCGGCGTCGTCAGGACGCTGCCGCCAACCCCACTCTGAAAGGACGATGAGGCAATGACGAGTCCGTCAGCTCCGGTGCTGGCCCTCTCGGGGGTTTCTAAAAGGTTCGGCGCTGTTCAAGCGCTCCAAGACATCTCATTCGACGTCCATCGTGGAGAGGTTGTGGCGCTCGTAGGTGACAACGGCGCCGGCAAATCCACGCTGGTCAAAGTCATCGCCGGCGTGCATCCGCCGGACGAGGGCACGATCACCTTTGACGGAAAGCCCGTCCGTGTCTCAGGCCCTGCCGAGGCTCAGCGCATCGGCATTGCGACCGTATTTCAAGACCTAGCATTATGCGACAACCTCGATGTAGTGGCGAACTTGTACCTCGGCAGCGAAATCTCTCATAGTGGCATCCTTGATGAAGTCACCATGGAGAAGGACTCCTGGCGACTACTGCGTAGTTTGAACGCCAAGATTCCGTCAGTCCGGATCCCGGTCGCGAGCCTGTCCGGCGGCCAACGACAAACAGTTGCCATCGCGCGATCACTGCTCGGTGATCCCAAGGTCGTAATGCTCGATGAACCCACCGCAGCTCTTGGAGTGGCCCAGACAGCCGAGGTTCTCAACCTTGTTGAACGACTCCGCGAAAACGGCCACGGCGTCATCTTGATCAGCCACAACATGTCCGATGTCATGGCAGTTGCCGATCGGGTCATGGTGCTGCGCCTCGGACGCAACAACGGCACATTTCGAGTTGCAGACACTAACAACCAAGAAATCATTGCTGCGATCACCGGCGCGACCACAAACGCGGTATCCGAACGGGCGGCGCGACGTGAACAGCAGGAGGTTCGCTGATGAGCACTACTCCGGAAACGAAAAACGTCACCGAAGCGGCCTCTGAAGATCAAACGCTCGCTGCAGCGGACCTGCAGGACGAACGCTTGATCGCCGGTCAGAAAGGAGTAGTCGGCTGGATCCGTAGCTTTGCAAACCGGCAGCGCAGCGGTGATCTCGGCTCACTGCCAGTCATCATTGGCTTGGTTCTCATCTGGGTTGTCTTTCAATTGCTCAACCCGGCATTCTTATCTAGTCGCAACCTGGTCAACCTCACGCTGCAGTGCGCGGCAGTTGGCACAATCGCAATCGGCGTCGTACTAGTGCTGTTACTCGGCGAAATCGATCTATCAATCGGATCCGTCAGTGGCTTATCGGCTGCAGTTGTGGTGGTGACCTTTGTCCAACTTCGATGGCCCCTAGCACTGGCGATTCTCGCTGCCATCGCATCCGGTGCCCTTGTCGGATTCATTTATGGCATGATCTTCAACCGATTCGGTGTACCAAGTTTTGTGATTACCCTCGCTGGCCTGCTGGGCTTCCTCGGACTGCAGCTCGCGGTGCTGGGCAAGGACGGCTCAATCAGCATTCCGTTTAAGTCACCACTGGTGAAATTTTCACTTACGTTTCTACCCAACTGGCTGAGTTGGGTGCTGCTCGTAGTCGTCGTGGGATTATTTCTCAGTTCACGATTGCGCCTCAATCAGCTCCGGGCACGAGCCGGCCTGTCGACTACCCCGGTGCTGTCGATCGTCGTTCGGACAGCGTTGCTGGCCGCACTGCTAGCGGTTGCACTCTACGCGTTGGTACTCGATCGTGGTTTATCAATTATGGTGCTGGTCTTTCTCATTCTGGTCGTCATTTTTGACTTCTTGATTCGGCGAACTCGCTGGGGACGTTCAGTATTCGCAGTCGGTGGCAGCGTCGAGGCTGCCCGCCGTGCAGGTATCGATGTCAAGCGCATCTATCTCACGGTATTTATGCTGTGCTCAGCATTGGCCGCGATCGGTGGCATTTTTGCCGCCGCCCGCCTGGGCTCGGCGAACCAAAGCTCCGGTGGCGGTGACGTCAACCTCAATGCGATTGCCGCTGCAGTCATCGGTGGTACCAGCCTATTCGGTGGGCGAGGTTCGGCCTACTCGGCGCTGCTGGGCGTAATTGTGTTGCAGTCAATCGCCAGTGGCTTAGCGTTGATGAACCTCGACTCTAAGGTGCAGTACATGGTCACTGGGGCTGTACTGCTGCTCGCGGTCACCATTGACTCACTCAGCCGCCGGGCTCGTGCGGCCGCTGGACGAGGCTAGCTGCCAGATCGATTCTTAAACGCAATGCCGCCGCATCAGATGTTCTGATGCGGCGGCATTGCGTTTACTGGGCAGTCGTGCCTGGTTTGGCTACGACGGCAGGTTCACAATCTCACCGAGCGCGGCCCGATGCTGATCAGCGCGGCCAAAAGCGAGCGAGTCCGCTTTGGCCCGCTTGAGATAAAGATGGGACTGATTTTCCCAAGTGAAGCCAATGCCGCCATGCATCTGCAGACACTCTTCGGCCGCCTTCACCGCAACGACGCTTCCCAGAGCCTGCGCCACCGCAGTCGCGACCGGCAAATCTGGATCGTCTGCGCCTGCACACGCCGCGGCATAGATCGCAGCCGCGCGCAATTGGCTCAGCGAAACAAAAACGTCCGCCATGCGGTGCTTCAAGGCCTGGTAAGACCCAATCAACCGCCCGAACTGGTAACGCTGCTTCATGTAGGCAACAGCGGTATCAAGGGCGCCTTGGGTCAGTCCCACTTGTTCAGCGGCAAGCATCGCGGCGCCGATGCGTAGCGCCGTGTCGAGTGCCGCGCGATCGCCCACTCGCTGGCCGTGCGCGCCGTCGAGAGTGATATCAGCCAACTGACGGGTCATATCAAGGGAAATCACTGGATGCACCTGCACGTCTGACGCCTGGACCACATATATGCCATCTGCGGTCGGCACGAGCAAGATGTCGGCCACTATCGCTCCGGCAACCAAACCAACCGTGCCGCTTAAAGAATCACCGCTCACAGTCACGGTGGAAGCCGCTATGTCGTATGGATTGGTAGCGAACGCAATCGCGACTGCCGCGATCGACTCACCGGCAGCAAGCTTCGGCAACAGTTCTCGGTCTCCTGCTTCAAGCAGCAGAGCGGTCGCCAGGACGGCGCTACTGAAGTACGGAACCGGTGCAACAGCCCGGCCCAGTTCCTCCATGACCACCGCCACCTCAACCCAGGACGCACCAGCACCTCCAAGGTCCTCTGGAATCGCCAGCCCGGTCAGGCCCTGATCCTGAGCGATTCGCTTCCACAGGGCCAGATCGGTCGTGGACTCCCGCTCAGTACCGGCGAGCACGTCTTGCCACGGCGCATGTGTCTGGAGCATCGATCGCAACGAGCGCGCTAATTCATTCGCGATGTCGTCGGCGACCAGACTGTGCGCGGTGCCAACCATTGGTTGCGTGCTCATTTAGAAATCTCCTTCCAGGGCACGTCTTTGTCGACGCGCGGCTCCGGTGGTAAACCCAGAACACGTTCGGCAATGATGTTGCGCATGATCTCTGAGGTGCCCCCCTCGATCGAGTTCCCTTTTGAGCGCAGGAAACGATAACCTGGCGACCAATTGGTGCGGTGCTCGATATCAGGACGTCGCATTTCGTAATTTTCATACCGCAGCGCATCCTCGCCGAGAATCTCCAGCTCTAGACCAGTGACCTGCTGGGCAATATTGGAATAGGCGAGCTTCACTGTCGAGCCCTCTGGGCCGGGCGCACCCGTTGCGAGCTGCTGCCCGAGCCGGATCGTCGTCAATCGAGTGGCTTCGGCCTCGACCCAAGAGGTGAGCAACCGGTCGTGCAGCGCCGCCGCCCGTGCCTCGGGATGCTTGCGCCAGGCTTGCGCAGCAGGACGAATGGGTCCGCCTTCACGCGGTATGACACGGCCACCGATCGCGACTCGCTCATTCATCAGCGTCGTCTGACTCACTGCCCAGCCTTCGCCGCGGCCACCGAGACGCTGCGAATCAGGAATGAGAACGTCATCGAGGAATACCTCGTTGAACTCTGCCTCGCCGGTGATCTGACGCAGCGGCCGAATATCGACCCCGGGTGTATCGGTACGTAAGAAGAAGTACGTCATGCCCGCGTGCTTGACCTTGTCTGGATCGCTACGGGTCACCAGCAACGCGTAGTCGGCCTCGTGCGCCATGGAGGTCCAGACCTTCTGGCCATTGATCAACCAGTCACCAGTCTCCTGCTGTACCGCGGATGTGGCGAGCCCAGCAAGATCAGAGCCAGCACCCGGCTCAGAGAAAAGTTGGCACCACACTTCTTCGCCAGTCCACAATGAGCGCAACCGCTCATCTAAATTGTCTGCGCCGGCATATTTGAGCAGGGTCGGTGCGGCCATCCCCAATCCAATTACGTTGATTGACGACCGGTTATCTGGAGAGCCAGCCGCTGCGAACTGCTCATCGACACCGCGCTGTAATGACCGAGCCAGGCCCTTGCCGCCGCGCCCCTCGGGGTAGTTCACCCAGGCTAAGCCTGCGTCATAGCGAGCCCGCAGGAACTCGATCGGTTCCATGGTTTTGGGATCGTGAGAAGCAAGAAAATCCTGCACCTCGGTCTCGAGCGTATGCACTTGGCTCGCCCGGTCAGTCGTCGTAGACATGTACAGCCTCGTTCCACAATGGGATGGTCTCTTTATCGCATCGTGCCACATCGCTAGTGTGGACCTTGTGCCCGATCTCGTTCGCCCCTCCAATGCAGGTGCTGATGAAGTGGCCGTCGCTCACCAACGAGTCGGCGCATACGGGGTGTTGCTGCGCGGAAATCGTACCCGAATACTGATGACTCGGATCGCCCAAAAGGATTATGGTGCCGGTTTGTGGACATTGCCCGGGGGCGGTCTAGATCACGGTGAGGACCCAATCGACGCCGTGGTCCGCGAGTTTCGTGAAGAAACATCGCTGCGGATCATCCCAGGTCCGATACGACTAATTAATTCCGCGCACTTTCTTGGTCGCAACCGGGCTGGAGTTCTCGAGGACTTTCACGGTTTGAGCATTATTTACGATGTCCATCCGCAACCAGGTAGCGATCTCGATGCGTTGACGATTCTCGAAGCAAACTCCTCAACCGATCACGTCGAGTGGCTCGATGCCACCGCGATTTATGATCGGTCTACCGACACCTTCGACCGCGGCTATTCAGCGGCGGCGCGGGCAGCAATACGATCGCTCGGGACCAGCACCAATACCTGAATCACTAGAAGAACGCTGGGCCGATCAGCGCCGCAGTAGGCATTGCCAGCAATGCAAACGATGCGAGGATCGCCAACCACCGATACCGACGCCGTCGTTGGCTCACAGCTGCGACCCGCACCGCCCGAACCTCGCTCGCAACCTCATATTCGACACCGCCAAGACCTCCAATGAATTCGGGCCGCATAGTGCGTAATGCTCGTTCTAATGCAACACCAAGCCCCGCCTTGATCACCGCGTCATCAGCCATCATTTCCACGAGCAACGCGACGCTGGCCTGCGCTCGGCGCACGCCGACCACGAACGGTAACGCAACACCCCATGCGACGAATGGCAATACGACCAGATCGTGGCGACTCGTCAGATGCGCTTTCTCATGCACGATTACAGCACCAAGTTCGGCACTGGTTAACCGTTCCGTGGCACCAGATGAAATAACCAGTCGCGACTTGATTCCCGGCAGGCAGTAGGCGACGGCCATCGGATGATCGAGCATGAGCACACCTGGATCATTGGGCCACGGCGTTGCAAGGATGTTCAGTGCATGGCGATGCGCGCGGCGAACCCGCAAGACCCGAAACAAGCTGCGCGCGAGCCCCCAGAATAATCGCAAGGAAAGCGCTACGCCGATGCCGATTGATACACCATCGATCACCGAAATCATCCGCAGCGGGTCACCGCGAACGAGGTTGTTAATCAACGCGATGAGCGCCTCGGGTAACGATTGTCCTAAACGGTGCAGCCCGATCACGAAAAAACATCCGCAAAGTGACAAGCCAGCCGCGAGCCCGATCGCCTGCCAGAGCAGCAATCCAGCGATCGGATCGCGATGTGGCCAACGAGCACGACCAAGTAATCGTGGCACCGGATCAGCCAGCAGCACCGACAGCACGGCGAGCGCCGCGGCAACGACAACCACGAGTGCAGCAGCGGACCGTTAGGCCGAGGTCATGCCGCGTCGACGAAGCGCACCGCGCAATATGTCGGCCTGCTCGCTGGAGACTGATGATGCAAAGTGAGCCAAGGCGGCGGTGGGGTCACCCGAATCATTCAGTACATCCCGCAGGACTCCGGCGACGTGCTCTTGCCGACTCGCCCTGGCCGTGAACTCCGAAGCCCGGATCCCTTTTGTGCGTCGGACGAAACCCTTTGCTTCGAGCCTGCTCAGGACCGTCAGGATGGTGTTCGCCTTCAAATCCGGATTGGGTAATCGAGTGATGATGCTAGTCGCGGGCATCGGAACTGCAGAGTCCCACAACACATCCATTACCGAACGTTCAAGCTCACCAAGTGATTTCATCAGTTCTCAACCCCCGCTGAATGTTCGATAAGCCTCAGTTTAGCCTTCGTTGTCCAGTACCCGAGTCGATCAGCACTCAACGAGTGCGGCCATCGCCACTTGAAGGTTCGATGGGTGCGGCAGATCCCGGTGCCGACTGAAGACCTTGTGCCGACTCAAGACCCTGTGCAGGCTGAAGACCTTGTGCAGGCTGAAGACCTTGTGCAGGCTGAAGACTAGGTGCTGACTGAAGACTGTGTGCTGCTTGAATAGCGTGTGCCGCCTGGACAATGAGCTCCTCGGCGTTGTCCCAGCCCAGCCGCACCGTATCGATGACCAAGTGATACAAACTCGGATCGGCCGGATCAACGCGATAAAAGTGCCGCACGTAACTGGCCCTGATCTTGTCATTGTCCTTTTGCTTTGCCGCACTCGTCTCGCGATCGATTTGGTGCTGACCCATCGCGGCCTGCACCCGACCGTCCGGTGATCCATCTAGACGAACATGCAAGATGTCCGGGCGATCTGCCAGCAGGACAGCAGCGGCGTGACCGAGGATGACCGCATTGCCCTCGTCGGCGATCCGCCGCAGATGCGCCTCAGTCGCCTCGATCAGTTCCGCCTCGGAGCCTTGGGTGCGCGCTTCGGATGGCAATGCAAGTCCACCCGCGAGTGACATCCTGGCGAAGAAGTTCCATAGCGGGCTCGGCGCATTCAATTCCAGCGCCTCGGCATCGTCAACCGAAATTCCCAAATCATCGGCGATTTCCACTGGAATAGCTCGGTCCACAAACGGAACGCCAAGACGATTAGCGACCCGCGGGCCAAGTTCGCTACCGCCAGCTCCGTACGAGGCCGAAATTGTCACAATCATCTAACAAACCCTTTCGTGAACCCCCACCATATCGCTGCGCTGATTATTCCTCTGCGCCTCACCCACGATGCGTGCTGATCGGCCCACGAGGCCAGGTACGGCGATCGTCGCCATGACCGGGTCCGCCGGAGCGACAATTATCCTGAAGCTGCAGGCCGATCGGTAGGTGAACAAGCGAATCGGCGCGTTGTTACCAACTGTAGGATCTGAGCAAGTCAACTCGGTACCGACATAAGCTTCGCTGCCCGCAGACCGGCGGTGTAGGGAATTGATAGAGAAAATAGCCACCTCTTGCTGATGACCGACGACACCGTAATTACCTACGTACCGTTCTATCGTCGCCGTGGACCACTTATTGGGATCGGCGTAGTACTTGGCGTCTTGCTGCTGCTTCTTATCGATATTGTGGCTCTAAGCCTGCGGCTTACCTCACGCAGCGTCGCCTTTCCACAGCTAGACGATGGTATCGAGACCTGGGTCATTGCCGGATCAGATAACCGTAGCTCACTACCGACCGGTGCCACTGCTGCACAGTTTGGCAGCACCACCGACGTACCCGGCGCTCGCGCCGACATCGTTATTGTCATCACCAAGCGCGGCAATAGTGTCGCGGTCACCTCCGTACCGCGTGATCTCACCGTGCTGGTCAAGGGCTACCCGCAGCGGCTGACTTTTACCCTGCAAAAGGGTCCGCAAGGTCTCATCGACGCATTGTGTACGAGTCTGAACATTCCGGCCGACCATTTCGTGCAGGTCGAATTCAGTGGATTTGTCGACATCATCAACAAATTGGGCGGTATCACCGTCACCATCGCCAACCCGATCCGCGATACCTGGACTGGTCTGAGTATCGCCAAGACCGGTGCAGTGCGGCTCGACGGCACCCAAGCCCTCGCCCTGGTACGTTCGCGACAGGCGCAATTGCTCGTCGACGGCAAGTGGATTCCCGAGACGGACGGCGCGGATGCTCGGGCGACCTGGGGCGCAAAAGTCATGCTGTCGTTGATCGAGAAAGCAAAATCGAGGGCGCGCAATCCCGTCGAATTACAAAGCCTGCTGTGGACTCTCACCGGTGCGATCACCACCGATAGCGGTACCGGATTGTTTGACCTGGCCGGGCTGCGGTCGGTGGCTGGGCAGATGACGGAGTTGCCGTACGGCGCCACCAGCGTCACAGGACCGCCAACTCAGGCGCACCCAGTCGAAATTACTGACGCCACCAAAAAGGCAGTGACAAAACTCGGTTATGACCGACGTTGCAGCGCATCCTGATTTCCTCACTCTCTAGCGAGCTGAATGCGAATCTCCCGGTTCTCCCCGATAAATCCACTACCACGAGCCAATTTGCGCAAGGCATGATTCAAGACGTGTGACCTCGACTGCGGCACCAAACCCTCGTATAACGCATCGTTGATGGCGACATTATGAATCTGTCGTCCGAGACCCTTGCGTCGACAGTCCGGGGATGTCAGCAGCGAGAGAGATCGGCAATCAGCCCTTGCTCGACCCGGTAGCCGGCGGCCGCCACTGGTCGTTCGTCGTGATCGCAGATGACAAAGATCGACGTACAGCCCAGCAACGCACAGCGACAACAACGACACTTCATTGCATTCGGTCGGCAACTTGCGCACTGGTGTCGCAGCGTCGGAAAAAGTATCTTCGGCCAGCGCGAGATCACGCGCCCAGGCGAGGGCGATGATGGCTTCAGTATTGGCATCCACGAGGAAACCTTAGCGAGATGATGGTGATGGTGAAGGGGGAACCCAGGTCGACGTCGGCTACCTGACAGCGACACCCCATTTCGCCAAAAACAACAATTTGCTGGTGAGCAACGATTTACAACACTGCAAACTTCAGCTCGATACCGCTTGCGTTAGTTTTGGGTGTAGCACGAGAATAGTCTCGGTCAACCCTCGACCATGCCCTAACCCAATCGGCGCCAAGGGATTTGCTGGCGGCGCAGTAATCACCGCGACGCTCAATAGCACCCCAGTGGTACTCGGCACGATGACCACCGACGCTAACGGCGTAGCCTCCGCAACTCTCACCATTCCGGCAAACACCGTCGCTGGCACGCACACCATCGTGCTGAGCACCGCTGATGGGTTCAACCGCTTCGGTAACCATCACCGTCCAGGGCGCCGTCGTGACGGTTTCGGTGAACACCGCAACCTTGGCCAACACCGGCACGGACGCACCGGCAATGGGCGCTATCGCGATCGGTCTGCTCGCTCTCGGCGGTACCGCCGTATTCGCTGGTCGTCGCAAACAAGATTCGTGAATCGTCCATCCTCAGGTAATAGCAGATAAGTAAGACCAAGATGGCGCGGCACCCACTGGTTGCCGCGCCATCTTGGTGTTGTCGTACACCAACCGAACGCGGTCATCAACTCGAAGAAGCTGTCGAGGCATCAGTTTTCACACCTTCCCCCGTACGCAAAGATGCGCTAAAGGATGGTTCGGCAAGAGCGCCCCCAAGGTGTCCTGGATGGTCTTTCGCTCATAACGAGCAGTCGAGGCTCAGCGCAAAGTCGAGATTTGTACGCCCAGGGCACCGAGCGCCGATGCCCCTCCGTCGTGTGCCGTCAGCACCAGAGGGCCGGTATCGGTAATCGCGAAGGAATGCTCGAAGTGCGCAGCCCACGAACCATCAGTCGTCACGACAGTCCAGCCATCAGCCAATTCGCGGGTGTCGGGCGAGCCCAGTGTCACCATTGGCTCAATAGCTAGCGCCATACCTCGAACAAGTTTCGGGCCGCGTCCGGGCTTGCCATAGTTGAGCACATGCGGATCCTGATGCATTTCGGTGCCGATACCGTGGCCACCGTACATCTCGACGATTCCGTACTCATGCCCATCGCGCATTTCATACTGCGCAATACAAGTTTCGACCGCATGAGAAATGTCGCTTAGCCGCCCGCCGATCGTGGCCGCTGCGAAGCCGGCCCACATGGATGCCTCCGTCGCAACCAAAAGGCGCTGTTGCTCCTGGGTGATCTGTCCGACCGCAACCGTGATGGCTGAGTCGCCGTGCCATCCGTCAACGATCGCGCCGCAGTCGATCGACAGTAGATCTCCCGGGGCCAGAATCTTGTCCGCACGCGGGATGCCGTGCACAACCTCATCGTTGACCGATGCGCAAACTGATCCAGTAAAACCGAGATAACCCAGGAAAGATGGGACGGCACCGTGATCTCGGATTACCGTTTCGGCGAGCGTATCGAGCTCGAGGGTGCTGATACCGGGCCTGACCGCCGCTCGGCAAGCCTCGAGGGCGGCTGCAACGACGAGTCCCGCGACTCGCATCTGGGCGATCTCGTCGTCTGACTTGATCTGGATCATGCGGCGCCGCAGCCGGGAGACCAGAGAACGCACGCGGCGTTAATCTCGCGGTAGTGAGGCAAGAGCAGCTAAGGCGCGCCTGGTGATTTCTTTGACGTCACCGATACCGTCAACGGGATGCACGAGTTGCCTGAGGCGATAGAAATCGACAAGTGGTGCGGTCTCTTGGGCGTACACAGTGAGCCGATGTCGCACGACATCGGGCTTATCATCATCGCGCACCGAACCGTCAGGGGCCCGGCGCGACGACAGTCTCTCGACGATCGCCTCATCCGGAACCTGAATTTCTAGGACTCCGTCTAGCGGATGGCCGAACTCAGCAAGAAAAGCGTCTAGTGCCTGTGCCTGTGCCACCGTACGCGGGAACCCATCGAGCAAATATCCATGTTGGGCATCCGGCTGGCTGAGTCGATCACGAATCATCGCGACCGTCACTTCGTCCGGCACCAGATTGCCCGCATCCATATAGGTCTTCGCGAGCAAACCCAACTTGGTTCCCTGACCCACATTGGCTCTGAAGATATCGCCGGTTGAGACTTGGGGCACCCCGAGTTCGTCAGAGAGTAACTGTGCTTGCGTGCCTTTTCCCGCTCCGGGCGGACCCAGTAGTACGACTCGCATCAGCGCAAGAACCCTTCATAACTTCGCTGCTGAAGCTGGCTCTCGAGCTGCTTCACTGTCTCCAGCGCAACACCTACGAGGATGAGCACTGCGGTGCCGCCAAACGGGAAGTTCTGGGCGCCTGAGGGACCGGTCAATGTTAGTAGCAGGTTAGGCAAGATCGCCACCACACCGAGATAGATAGAACCGGGGAGGGTAATTCTATTCAAGACATACTGCAAATATTCTGCGGTCGGACGACCAGGCCGGATACCTGGAATAAACCCACCGTAGCGCTTCATATCATCAGCGCGTTCTTCAGGATTGAAGGTTATCGCCACATAGAAATAGGCGAAGAAGACGATCAGTCCGATGTACAACAGAATATGGAACCAACTGCCCTGGTTGATTACATAATTATTGAAGAATTGGGTGACGGGTCCAGGAGCCTTGCCCGAACCTGATGAGAGTTGCGTGATCAGCTGCGGGATATATAGCAGCGAGGAGGCGAAAATGACCGGGATAACGCCCGACTGATTAACCTTGAGCGGCAGATATGTTGACGTACCGCCGTACATTCGCCGACCGATCATTCGCTTGGCATACTGCACCGGAATGCGGCGCTGGGCCTGCTCGACGTAGACAACCGTCACAATCACCACGATGGCGAGAATGATCATCGCGATCAGGATGACGCTTCCACGGCTGGCGATCTGCGCGCCTTCGGCTGGGATGCGGGCCGCGATCGAGGTCGCCATCAGCAACGACATGCCGTTGCCGATGCCCTTTTCGGTCAGCAACTCACCGAACCACATGATGATCGCGGTGCCGGCAGTCATCGTCAGCACTAAAAGCATGTAGCTAAAGATCGAGTCCTTGTTAGCAAGGATCGGGTACTTTGTCGCATCACAACCAGCAAATAGCTGGCCCGATCTAGCGAGCGCAATGAAACCGGTCGCCTGCAAAACGCCGAGACCAATAGTGAGGTACCGCGTGTACTGGGTAAGTTTATTCTGCCCGGATTGACCCTCCTTTTTGAGAATCTCAAACCGGGGTATGACTACCGTGAGCAACTGAACAATGATGCTCGCTGTGATGTAGGGCATGATGCCGAGTGCAAAAATCGATAATTGCAGCAGCGCACCACCCGAGAACAGATTTACTAGCGCGAAAACGTCTTGCTGCGATTGGGTTTGATTCGCCGGATTGAGGCACTCGTTGATGTTCTTGAGCAGTACGCCAGGAGCGGGGATGGCAGCACCGAGTCGGTACAGCAGAATGATGAAAAGCGTAAAGAGAATTTTCTTTCGCAGGTCGGGCGTCTTAAACGCTGTCCCGAACGCCTTAAGCACTAGGTTCCTCCTGCGGTGCTGATACACCCGAAATGGCTGCTGTTGCTAGGCCTGCACACACAGGCCAGCACTCGACTTTAACGCATCGCGCCCGCCTGCCGGTAGCGGCGTGGCGGGCACGAGGACGTTAACTACCCCAAATCACAGTTCGGTAGCGCTGCCACCGGCTGCTGCAATCTTCTCTTTTGCAGTTCCGGAGAAGGCGTGCGCGCTCACCTGCAGCGACACCCCGCCCAGGTCACCGGTCCCGAGTACCTTCACGAGTTGGTTCTTGCGGACGCCGCCAGCGTTCACCATCGCGTCGATATCAACCTCGCCGCCCTGCGGGAACAATGCGGCAAGGCGATCAAGATTGATGACCTGGTAGGTCACTGCGAAGCGGTTCTTGAAGCCCTTGAGCTTCGGCAGCCGCTGCTGCAGTGGTGTCTGACCGCCTTCAAAGCCCAAGCGGACCGTGTTGCGAGCATGGGTTCCCTTAGTGCCTCGACCCGCGGTTTTACCCTTAGATCCTTCACCGCGCCCGACCCGAGTCTTCGCCTTGTGTGCGCCGGGTGCCGGGCGCAAATGATGCACCTTTATTGGGACCGCTGTGGACTGTTCGGTTTTCTCAGCCATATCTGAACTACTCAACTTCCTCAACTGTGACCAGGTGCGGCACTGTCGCGACCATGCCGCGGATCTCCGGACGATCCTCTTGGATCACGCTGTGGTGCACGCGTTTGAGTCCGAGCGACCGCAGGGTCTGTCGCTGATTGGGTTTGGTGCCGATTCCTGAACGAATTTGGGTGACCCTCAGTCGTGCCATGTCGTTATGCTCCTTGGCCAGCACGAGCGCGCAGCATGCCCGCAGGGGCGACGTCCTCAAGGGGTAATCCGCGACGAGCGGCAACTTCCTCTGGACGCTGCAGACCTTTGAGGGCAGCAACGGTGGCGTGCACAATATTGATCGGGTTATCTGAACCAAGGCTCTTAGTCAGGATGTCACCGATACCGGCACATTCCAGTACGGCACGAACCGGCCCGCCAGCGATAACACCGGTACCCGGGCTGGCTGGCTTCAGCATCACGACACCGGCCGCAGCCTCGCCTTGAATTTGATGCGGGATGGTCGAAGCGATCCGCGGAACCTTGAAGAAATTCTTCTTCGCTTCCTCGACACCCTTAGCGATCGCGGCCGGAACTTCCTTGGCCTTGCCGTAACCAACACCGACAGTGCCATCGCCATCCCCGACAACAACAAGTGCGGTAAAGCTGAACCGCCGACCACCCTTGACGACCTTGGCGACTCGATTGACTTTGATCACGCGTTCGAGATGATTTGACTTCTCGGCGGGGGCGCCATTACGGCCACCATCACGACGGTCACGGCGATCACCGCCGCCTGGTCCGCCGACTCCGCCGCCACGGCGCTGCTGTCCTGGCATTAGATGCTCTCCTCAATTACGAACATGATGTGT
>JBDTCL010000373.1:0-5711 GCA_039923595.1 Antricoccus sp.
TCCTTGCCGCGCAACAACTCCTGTAGATCGTTCGGACCCTGGTCGATCGCCGCGTGCAATTGGGTTTGTAATGAAGAATCGTAGGTAGGTCTCTTGACCTGCCGGAAGATACCCATCGGCGTATGAGCTAGATCAGAACCACTCAGTCGTGACAGCGCGAAAGCATAAGCAGGATCTTCGCAGTGTGCGTCGTGCCGCACGATGCTCTCCGGATCAAGGTTGTCATCGACATCGACTACCTCGAAGCCGAACCCAGACTGGACCACGGCGCGTTTACGTTTGACGCCAAAGATCAGTGGCTCGCCGTGCTCCAACCGGATCATCGCCTCGTCGCGAGTGTCGGGATTTTTGAGGATTTCAAAAGCGCCATCATTGAAAATGTTGCAGTTCTGATAGATCTCGACGAGTGCGGTGCCGTTGTGCTCGGCCGCCGCGGTGAGTACCGACGTGAGGTGCTTGCGATCGGAGTCGAGAGTGCGAGCGACAAAGCTTGCCTCCGCACCAAGAGCAAGTGAAACTGGATTGAAAGGTGTATCGAGCGAACCGACCGGGGTCGATTTGGTGACTTTGCCGACCTCAGAGGTGGGCGAGTACTGGCCCTTGGTGAGTCCATAGATGCGGTTATTGAAAAGCAGGATCTTCAGATTCACATTGCGACGCAGGGCGTGAATGAGATGGTTGCCGCCGATAGACAGGGCATCACCGTCACCGGTGATGACCCAGACCGACAGATCAGGCCGGGTTGCAGCGAGTCCCGTCGCTATCGCGGGTGCTCGCCCATGAATCGAGTGCATGCCAAACGTGTCAACATAATAAGGAAAGCGTGACGAGCAGCCGATCCCAGAGATCATAACTACATTTTCGCGAGCGATACCCAGCTCGGGTAAGAAACCCTGGAATGCCGCCAGGATCGCATAGTCGCCGCAGCCCGGACACCAACGGACCTCAGCATCAGACGAAAAGTCCTTGCGGGTGAGCTTTTCTGATGAGGTGGGCACGCCGTCAAGGCCGCCAACCTTCGGCATGCCGATCATGACTTCAGTCATCGGATTGAGCCTCCTTAACGATGGATGCGAATAACTCGCCGAGTTCAGTGGCGCCGAACGGCAGCCCGCGCACCTTGTTATAAGACTGGATGTCGACCAGGTACTTTGCACGAAGCAGAAGTGCAAACTGGCCGAGGTTCATCTCAGGCACCACCACGGTGTCGTAACGCCGCAGAATATCGCCGAGGTCGCTGGGCAGCGGATTCATATGTCGGACGTGCGCGTGTGCGATCTTGCCGCCGTCGTGACGAACGCGGCGCACACCGGCCAGAATCGGCCCGTAGGTCGAGCCCCAACCAAGTGCTAAGACCTTGGCATCGCCGGTCGGATCATCGATTTCGGTCGGCGCGTACGTCTGCGCGATACCGTCCACTTTGGCCTGACGCAATTTAACCATCATGTCGTGGTTATCCGGATCATACGAAATCTCGCCGGTAATGTTGGCTTTTTCGATTCCCCCGACGCGATGTTCGAGGCCTTTGGTGCCGGGGATCGCCCAGGGTCTAGCCAAGGTATCTGGATCCCGTTTATAAGGCTGAAAAGTTCCGTCATCACCGTTCGGCTCGGTCGCGAACTCGACCCGCAAATCAGGCAACTCCGAAACGTTGGGAACCTCCCACGGCTCTGATCCATTGGCCAGGTAGCCGTCGGAGAGCAAGATGACCGGCGTCCGATAGGTCAACGCCATGCCGACGGCTTCGATCACTGCATCGAAACAGTCTCCGGGTGACTTCGGGGCGATGATGGGCAACGGTGATTCACCGTTTCGTCCGTACATCGTCTGCAAGAGGTCAGCCTGCTCGGTCTTCGTAGGCAGTCCGGTGGACGGCCCGCCGCGCTGAACGTCGATGATCAGTAGCGGCAACTCGAGCGAGACCGCCAACCCGATCGTCTCGGACTTCAAAGAAATCCCTGGTCCCGATGTCGTGGTGACACCGAGGGCACCGCCGAATGCCGCTCCTAGCGCCGCCGCGACCCCCGCGATCTCGTCTTCGGCTTGGAAGGTGGCGATGTTGAAAGATTTCAGCGCCGACAGCTCATGCAGGATGTCTGAGGCCGGGGTTATCGGATACGACCCGAGAAATAACGGCAGTTCGGCCCGCTGTGCGGCTGCGGTGAGACCGAGCGCGAGCGCCTTATTGCCGGTGATCGTGCGGTAGGTTCCGGGCTGCACCGGAGCTGGCGCTACCTCATAAGAAACGGAAAATGACTCGGTGGTTTCGCCGTATGCCCATCCGGCTTTGAACGCTGCGAGGTTGGCGTGCGCGATTACCGGCTGCTTTGCGAAACGCCTGAGCAAAAACGCCTCAGTGTCAGCAGTCGGACGGTTATACATCCAGCTCAGCAAGCCAAGTGCGAACATGTTTTTGGAGCGCTGAGCATCTTTCTTGCCTAGATCGAAATCCTTCAGCGCCTCGACGGTCATCGACGTCAGGGGTACCGGATGAATGCGTACCCGTGAAAGGGAGTCATCCTCCAGTGGGTTGCTATCGTAGCCGACTTTTGACAGGTTTCGAGTCGTGAACTCGTCAGTATTGACGATCACATCTTTACCGTCTGGGATGTCTTTGATGTTGGCTTTGAGCGCGGCTGGATTCATCGCGACGAGGACATCTGGCCGGTCACCCGGAGTGACGATGTCGTGATCGGCAAAATGCAACTGGAAGGATGAAACTCCGGCCATCGTGCCCGCGGGTGCGCGAATCTCGGCGGGGAAGTTCGGCAGGGTCGACAAGTCATTGCCGAAGCTCGCGGTCTCGGAAGTAAACCGATCTCCTGTGAGTTGCATACCGTCGCCGGAATCTCCAGCGATACGGATGACAACGCGGTCTAGCTGTTGAACGTGCTTACTCATACGTGCTCACGGTGTTCTTCTCCCCAACCTTCATCTCAGTTCGTCGCGGAGACCGGCATCTTCCCGCACATCGAGGTCACATATGTGTACGGCGAGCGGTGTCTGAGAACAATCTCTCACAGTCATTATCCGTCCGCAGCGACCGTCTCGCACCTCATTGTCACGGGTGTTTAATCACTTCTTCGGCGCGTACAACGGGCGCAGGGTGTGTTTGGTGATCTTGCCGCTCGCGTTTCGCGGTAGCGCCTCGACAAAGTGCACTTCTTTGGGCTGCTTGAATCTGGCTAATTGACTCTGACAATGTGCCAGTAGATCGCCCTCAGTCAAGTTCGAGCCCGGCGTCCGAGTGATGATCGCAATGGGTACCTCGATCCATCGATCGTCCGGTTTGCCGATTACGGCCGCTTCTAGTACATCTGGATGCGATTGCAATGCGGCCTCTACCTCAGCGCAATAGATATTCTCGCCGCCGCTAATGATCATATCTTTAAGCCGGTCAACGACATAGAGGAAACCATCCTCGTCGGCTCGGACTAAGTCACCGGAATGAAACCAACCGCCATGAAAAGCATCGGCGGTCGCGTCCGGTTTGTTCCAGTAGCCCTGCATCATGTTCGCACCTCGATAAATGATCTCGCCGACTTCCCCGGGCGCAACGTCGTGCATGGCCGGATCGACAATGCGGGTTTCGACTGTCGGCAACGGTTTGCCGATCGAGCCGAGCTTGGAGATAGCGTCCTTGGGGCCGAGCAAGCAGGTCACCGGGCTCATCTCGGACTGGCCAAACGCGCAGTAGATGCCGGCCTCAGGAAATGCCTCATTCATCGCCGTCAAAATTGCCACCGAACTAGGCGAAGCACCCCAGCTGAGTCGCTTCAATGAGGAAATCGGTGGATCAAACGGGGCGAGAGCGCACACCGCCTGCCATTGCGTGGGCACTAAAAATACCGAGTTAATTGCGAATTTGCGGAAGATCTCGACCGTTCGAGCAGGATCGAAGGTACCGGAATCGTCGATGACTGACAGACCGCCGAACATGAACGTTGGCAGCAGTCCGGCAAGTCCAGCGATATGAAACATCGGCACCGTCGTCAACTGCACGTCAGGCTCCTCAGAGCTATCACCCACCGAGAGCATATTCATGACCTGCATAAGCAGATTCATGTGCGTGAGGATGGCGCCCTTTGGTCGTCCGGTCGTGCCAGAGGTGTAGCAGATAGCGGCGATGTCGTGCTCCTGCGGCACGGTGTCGATCGGTGCCTCTGAAGCGGTCTCGACTTCGCTTTCGTACGCGAGTCCATCGCCGGTCGGGGAACCACCGACGACAACTTTCAGCGGCGCCGAATCGACCTCGATGCCGGTATCGAGGACGGCATCGACAAAGAGTGCCTTCGCTCCGGAGTCGCCAAGTAAATATTCGATTTCCGGGGGCGCGAGGCGAAAATTGAGGGGTACCGCGACCGCCCCGAGCATCCAGATGCCCCACAAAATTTCTGCGTACTCAATTTTGTTCATCATCAGGATCGCTACCCGGTCGCCATGGCCGACGCCGTGAGCGGCGAGCAGATTCGCCACCTTGGTGGATCGGGTATTGAGCTCGGCATAGGTTAACGTCGTGCCGGATGTGGTCTTAAACGCGGGCCGCTCACCGATCGTTCGGGCCAGCCGCGAGAGCTGCACGCCGAACGACATGCCGCGGGCGCGCTCAAGATCGAGGTTAGATGTCGTCATTGAAATCTCTTTCGGTTCTTACGGGTCCGTGCCGGAGCCCTATGGCCAAAGTCTATTGAATATGGTGAGGGGCGCCAGTCACACCCCGCGACTGCGCCGATCTCAAGGAGCGTTTATCAATGCCGATCATTTTGCATGTGGAGTACAAGCCCAAAGAAGGCCAGCAAGAACAACTACTCAAGGCGATCGGCGAGAGCGTCGCTGACGTACACGCTGAGGATGGCTGTGAAAAGTACGCCTTTCATACCACCAAAGATGGCCGGGTCGTGCTCATCGAGGTGTGGCGCGATAAAGAAGCCTTGAATGCGCACGCCGAAGGCGAGCCCATCAAGAAGATTCGGGCTGCCTGCGCAGACCTGCTTGAGGGGCCAGCGACCTTGACCCCGATTCGTCCGGCTCCGCTCGGTGACCCAGCCAAGGGTGCACTCTAGACGCAATTTCGGTGAGTTTCGCGCTCACGCTTTTCGGTGGGCGTGAAACTCACTGCACGACGGTTAGAATTTGCCGGTTTGAGCCCGCAACGTCTGCTTGGCGACTTTGCCGCTGGCATTACGCGGCAGTGCTTCAACAAATCGGATCTGCTTAGGCTGCTTGTACCTCGCCAGCTTGTCTTGGATGAAATCCGTTAGCGTCACTTCGGTCAACTCGCTGCCGGGTGTCAGCGCCACGATAGCAATCGGTACCTCAACCCACCGCTCGTGAGGGATGCCGATGACGGCTGCTTCCTGGACCTCTGGGTGCTCGTGCAGGGCAGCCTCCACCTCAGCGCAATAGATATTCTCACCGCCGCTGATGATCATGTCCTTGAGCCGGTCCACTACATAAACGAAGCCGTCGACGTCTTGGCGCACCAGGTCGCCGGAGTGGAACCAGCCGCCTCGGAATGATTCGGCAGTGGCCTCGGGCTTGTTCCAGTACTCACGCATCAAGGTGGGGCCGCGATACACGATTTCGCCGACATTTCCTCGCTGGACGTCATTCATTGCCGGATCGACGATCCGCACTTCTACGGTTGGCAACGGTTTGCCCACCGAACCGATTTTGGTAATCGCATCCTTCTCGCCCAGCGCGCAGGTAAC
>JBDTCL010000374.1:0-9325 GCA_039923595.1 Antricoccus sp.
GTGCAGGCGGGACTCCGAACGGGTGCGGTCGGGACTCCGAACGTCCAGCGATGTCACATACTGGGGCAATCTGTCTCCCCTGTTCACCGCGCCCACACTTGATAACTAGTACCCGGCGACGCATCCATTGAAACGGTGCAATCGCTAATCGTGCCGGTGACGGGCATCGCTGGCGAGTTGTCGAAGATGGGCACCACCTGGCACGATCGCGAGCACTCGTCGCGCCAGTGCATCGCGACGACGGTCGTGCGCCGGAGGCGTGGCCTTGGCATTACGCAGATCCCGGTAACCTGCGACGGCCCATACGCCCGCGACGGCAGTGTCGGTCAGTCCCGCGCGAGCCCGGCTGCGGTCGACTACCGCCAACGCGACGGCACTCAATGCATGAACGGTGTCGACCCAGACCCCCATCGCGAGGACTTCGGGGCTCGGGTTGATGCCCGACAGTGAAGCTTGTCCAAGATGACGCGCTCCAAGGATGCGGGCAACGACCAAGCTCTTCGTGTCGATTTTCACGTGATGAATGCGTTCGAGGACAACGCGAGGCGCACATAGCATCGCCGTTCCCCATCCAGCGCGGGCTAGCTCAATAAAGCGCAGATTCATGTGGTTCTCCAAGGATTAAAGACGGGCCGAAACGGTGCTCTCGAGGGTCCAGCATCGCGGAGTCATCGCGTTGTTGCCTCACGCAATGCCGCAGCGGCGCGGATGTAGGTCAAATGGCTCAAGGCTTGGGGAAGGTTACCAACCAGCTCGCCTATCTGCGGCGTACTCATTTCGCTCATGAGACCAACCGGACTGAACACCGGCTGGAGTTGATTCATCAGGTCGCGAGCTTCCTCTAGGCGTCCCACGCAGACCAACGCATAGACCCGCCAGAAGGCGCACGCGATGAATGTTTCTTCTTCATCCTCTACACCTGTATAACGGTAAAGCAATGGTCCAGCTCCGAGTTCGCTTGAGATGGCATCAATAGTGCTGGACATTCGGTCACCACTATCAAAACCGATATGAGCGCCGATGAGCACGGATGCGTCTAGATCATCAGATCCGGCATAGAAAGTGTAGGAGTGTTTGGTTTCTGACCAACATTGCTCATTCACCCACGCCTGGATGACATCGGCCTCGGCACGCCAGCGGTGCCCGGTACCGGTCAAATGCCCCGCCTGGGCGAGCCGATGCGCGGCATCCAGGGCACGCCAGCAATTTATCTTTGATGACGTGTAGGGACGATTTGTGCCGAGCTCCCAGATTCCGGCATCGTCCTGTCGCCAGGTATCAGCGCAGCGATCGGCGAGATCGGCCAACTCTCTGTTGCTGTCCACGTCGAGAACATGACCGGCGAAAACCCAATTCGCGACGGTACCGAAAAGATCGCCGTACACGCCAAGCTGGATCTGGTTCGCGGCTTGATTACCGACCTGAACCGGCTTACTGTGCCGATATCCTGGCACTACGGGTTTACGTACGTTGTTGGGTGTGCCGCCGCTGAGCGTGTACATCACATGCAGGTCCGGGCCATTATCGCGGATCGCGTGCAGTAGCCACGATACTGCAGCATGGACCTCTTCCTGCAGACCCAACACGACGAGCGCGTCGATTGTGAGCGCAGCGTCGCGGATCCAAGCAAAGCGATAGTCCCAATTCTTCGGGCCGCCGATCTTCTCTGGCAAGGAGGTGGTTACCGCCGCGGCAACAGCGCCCGTCTCGGAAATGACGAGGGTCTTAAGCGCAAGAGCACTACGCACAATCTGCTCACGCCCGGCACCATGCCAATTTATTTGCGAGACCCACTGCCGCCAGCTATCGGTCGTCACGTCGATGCGATGATCGATGGAACCGACGTCACACAAAAACAGCGGATCAGCATCGGCGGCCACAATGCCAACCAGCCTTCGCTCCCCGGTCTGCACGGTGAAGGTGGCACTCACCTGGTCGTGGACTATGGCAATCGAGATCTCGGGGCTGCAGCGAACCCCAAGCGTGATTTTGCCAGCATGCAAGATCGGTCCGAGAGGGTGGTCCTCGGTCCACGGCTCCCACATCCGCAGTCCGTTCCCGATCCGAATGACCAGCTCAAGCTCCACCGAGCCAGAAGTACCGTCGATGCGGCGCGCGAGCTCGCTCCACGGCAGCGCCCCAGCGCTGCCAGAATTGAGCGAGTCGGTGACAACGAGCTCACCAGTGGCAGTGGTAAACGTCGTCAGCAGCTGATTGGTATGCGGGAGGTATCTGCGTGTCACGGTGGTGTCTGGATCGACTGGTCGTAGCGTGATACTGCCGCCCTGCTCGGGATCGAGCAACGCAGCAAACGCCGGTGGGGAGTCCAGCCGCGGGACTGCCCACCAGTCGATTGATCCATCAAGAGCCACCAGTGCCGCGCCGCGACCATCACCGATTACTGCGTAGTCACCGATTGCCGCGTAGCCGTCACTGTCGCGTACGGACCTCAAGCTATCTGGCTGAGCCATCACGACTGCCTGTCGGTAACAGCGTCCCGATGACCGCTCATGACCGAGACAGTCGACGGGCAACGGCCGTGACGATACCCGCAGCGGCCCCAACCGCAGCCAACGACGCGACACGATTCTCAGCGACGAAGGACACCGGATCACGCTCCGCGGCCTTGGCTGAGAAGGCGCCTCGAGCGCCGCGATCGTGCTCTTCATCCTGCGGTTCGAACACGTTGGAACCCCAGCGCGGCGCGCTTTGATCCGTTTGCTGCGACTTCACGCCAGTCTTCGCCAGATACCAGTCGGCTACTGCGGGGGCAACTCGGTTGCCGAGCACTGTGTACGCGGTGGAGATACCGACCCACATGTTGCGGCGCGGATGCTCAGCAGAGAACCGAATCGCCTGCGCGCACACCTCCGGTTGCACAATCGGCGGCACCGGCATCGGATGCTTCGGCATCTTTGTCAAATTCCAGTTGAACTGGGTGGTGTTCACCCCTGGCAGCGTGACCAGACCGATAGTCACCTTGCTGCCGGTGGCCAATAGTTCGGTGATTAGCGACTCGGTGAAGCCTTTGATGGCGTGCTTGGCGCCGCAGTAAGCCGATTGCAGCGGGATGGAGCGATAGGCCATCGCCGAGGAAACGTTGACGATTGCGCCTTTATCGCGGCCCCGCATCACGCGCAGTGCCGCGCGCGTGCCATTGACTTGCCCGTAGTACGTCACGTCGGTCATCCGGCGGTATTCCTCCGGTGTGGTGTCCCAGAAGAACGCCAGAGAGCCCGCGAAGGCCACATTTACCCAGACGTCAATCGGCCCGAGCTCAGCCTCGATGCGATCAGTCGCGGCCTCTATCGCAGGCCCATCAGCAACATCGACGCTGATGGCCAGCGCGCGGCCGCCGGCCTGCTCGACTTCGTGCGCGGCTGCGTCCAGGCCCGCCTTGCCACGTGCCAACACTGCGACGTCGTAGTTCGCCGCCGCAAACTCACGCACCGTTGCGCGTCCGATGCCGGCAGTGCCGCCGGTGATGACCACGATGGGTCGTTTGCTCCTTGTATCGGTCATGTGCCGTCCTTTCATTAGCGCAGTGCAATCGTCGTGCGAGTCAGCGCGACGTTGGTCAATTCAGTTAGCGGGACCGCAGTCGTATCGCGTCCGTGTCGGTGTCCCTGATGTCGTGCTATCTCGTTGGCTGGGCGAAGCCGCGCCGCACGATTCGACACCCACGACACGACGCCACGATCGACTTCATACCAACGAATCCAGCCGTTATGGGGCATGGTACCCATCTAGTCGGGAGGTCAAACCCGCTTTATGCCGCCGAACAAATAGTCATCGACGACTATCGGCTGTTGCCTTGGGCCGATTCCGGCAAGCGAGCAGTGATCTGCAACGCCGGTGCTCGATTAGGGATTCAAGAACGTCTCAAGCGGGTACCGCACAGTACAGACGGTTCATTGACGGCTGCCGCGCATCGCAGCCTTGACGACGAGTACTTACAAGAAAGGACCAGAATCTCATGGACAGCTCACGAAACGAGAACGTTAGCCGGGTATCCAGTCAGAAACAGTCACCGTTCGCGTGGGCGGGTTCTATCTGTCTCATCATCGGCCTGGCCGCTATTGCATTCGGCGCGGTCATGCTCACCAATGATCATTATGTCGTTGGGTGGGTATTAATCGCAGTCGGTGTCTTACTTTTCGTAGCGGGTCTCGGTTTGCTGCGCTGGAAGCTGCACGCTGGTCGGATCAAGGTGTGAGTTCTCGTCCAAACTTCTCAGCGATGATCGGCAATATAGATTTCTGGGTCTTTGTCCTTCGCGTCGATTCCACCCGCGTGCTGCGCCTCAAATGCAGCGAATGCGACACCGATCTCGTGCCGTAACTGCAGATCGGCATGGCGGCGAAAATCAGCGAGTGACTCGCGTTCTTCTTCACCCATATGGTCACTATTGGCTTCGCGCGCCTTAGCGATCGCCTTCCACCAAGAGGCTGATCCCGCTGATTGTTTGGTGACTTCGCTAATCGCATCGCGGATATCGTTGTGATCATGAATGGCATCGCGCGTCTCGGCGTCGGCGCTATCCTTGCTGCCGGCACCGGTTCCGAGCTCGAGCAAGCGTGGGTAGAAAAGTGCCTCCTCGGCCGCAGCGTGCACCTCGAGCAGAATCTGTAGCCGTTCCCAGACTGCCTTCAACGCAGTCGTGTCGCTGTCGTGCAAGTCATCAAGCATCGCGAACATTCTGCGCTGCTCGTGATGATCGTTCAGAATCAGTTCGGTGATGTCCATGGTGTAGCTCGATTCGTAGTAGTTTGCGAGTAATTCATTAGTGCCCGATATCTACCAGGCGTAAACGGCAGCTAGGTCCGCGCGCGGTCCTCAGAGCCGCCTCATAGGTGTCCGCTGGCTGCCTCCTGAATCGCGGACCGAATGAGATCTCCGGCATCATCCCTGCGCACGATGGTGAACGCGCCCTCAGCTTCGTACAGCAGGAACCGGACTTCATGAAAGCCATACACGCCGCGTTCGCGTAGAGCGGACTCGATGTCGCTGCGGGTCGATCCGCACCATCGCAGTTAAGCAGACTGTAGCTGACCATCACGGCTGAGAATCCGTAGACGATACTCGGTGAACCTGCGCAGCAGTGGGTGGAACCGGGTTCGGCCGAGGATCTGATGCACCCCGAGAAGCACAAGAAGTGCTACTACACCTTGCAGATCCGATGTCGCGAACGAAGTCGCGGTGCGCCCGATCACCGCGCCCACCGCGGTCAGTGCCACTACGTCGAAGGGCGCAGCCGGGCGGGTGCTCGTCGCTGAGAGATGCGAACCCAGCCACGGCGGTCAGCACCGGTTGATGAGCTGTCCGCACGTCATCGTGAGCATGTCAGCAGCGCGTGACGGTCGGACGCTCACTAGGCCGCGGCGCGCTCAGCAAGTTCGCGCAGCAGCCGTGACAGCAATCGCGACACCTGCATCTGCGTGACTCCAATCTGCTCCGCGATCTGGTGCTGGGTCAATCCATCGACGAACCGATAGTGCAAGATCGCTCTGTCGCGAGCGGTTAAATGCTGCAGGAGCTGTGCCAGGAACACTTGGTTTTCACACTGCGCAAGACCTTTTAAGCGGAGATCGATAATCTGATCAATTGGCACCCTCGCGCCCGTATTGTCCGGTGCATCTAAGGACGACGGTGTGAAACAACCGTTTGCCGCCATTGCCTCGGCCGCGACTTTGTCCGATACGCCCAGCGCGTCGGCGATGTCGGTGAGCGTCGGTCGGCGGCCGAGTTGCTGCGCGAGACGCTCACGCTCCGCGGGAATCAGCGACTGTAATTCCTGTATCCGGCGCGGCGGTCGAACTGCCCAGCAATTATCGCGAAAATATCTTTTCACCTCGCCGGTGATCGTCGGAACTGCGAAGCTCAAGAAATCCTTGTCCAGCAGGCAGTCAAATCTACTGACCGCTTTGATCAGACCTACATAAGCGATCTGTTCAATGTCATCATGATTGACCCCACGAAAGCTATACCGGCGGGCGATCGAGGCAGCTACAGGCATGTTGACCTCGACAAGATGCTGACGGATTCTTTGCCGCTCCGCTTCGCTTGTCGCGTGACCGAGTTCGAGAAAAAGTTTTTGGGTGCATTCTCGACGCACCGAATGCCGGTCGATCTGTGGATGTGTACTTGACGTCGGATTTGAATCCTCTGGAATGGAAGGATTTGCGGACGGAGGCGGCATAGTGACACTGCGCATGGTGGCTCATCTCGCTCAACAACATACCGGGGGCACATTTGCTTGACCACCCACATTCAGCAAACCATGCGGACTACAACAGTTGCAACGAATTGGTGTCATAACTTTTATTTGCTCAGCCAGATCTTATCTATAGCAGACAAATCTCCCACTAAAATACAATCGAAGTGAAGTCGCGATCGGACTGAATGCCACAGACTTCACCGGGCATACTCGCACTATCGACGAAGCGAACAACCCCAGCACCAGCGCATCATCTCCCACCGAGCCCATCGGAGAAGATAAGCTGCTATCGCGACCTGCGTTCGGCGTACAAATATGGGCGAGCATGATCACTGCTCGGCAATGGCGTCCACGTCGTCCGTCGCCGTGGCACGCCGCCTCAGCATTCGCTGCCATCATGCGTTGGTTACTGCGCGTCGCGTTGCCGATCACCGGCGCTATCGCCATGCTGCTGCTGTTCCCGTACCACGCGGTCAGTGGCGGCGTGAATTTCAGCGTCGAGGGGACAATATTTAGTCGACCCGGATTCAGCGCTGGTACCACCATCGGCGACTGGGTGTTCCCCATCTCGATGGCTTGCCGATCGGTGTGCACATCAGCCCCGAACGCGTTGACGTCGTGCGCCTTGCCCAGGCCGCCACGCAACACGGTCAATATTACGTTGATGGCCTGCAGGCGGACATTCAGCGGCAGACTTCGACAATCGTCGCGTGGTTACTAGGCGAAATGCTCATCGGTTTTCTTCTCGGACTCGCCGTAGCGTCCAGATTGACGGCTCGGGCATTGCTGGCGCAAGCGTGACAATGCCTCCAGCCAGAACGTCTCAGCGATCACCATGACTCTGCAGAGTCAGAACATCAAGGCCGATCGAGACTGTTTAATTGCCCAACGTGTCGGCGCGGCCAGCGCAGTCAATCCGTAACGTCGAGGTGTTCCACCTCTATCGAGGTTTGATCGCCGGTACGCACGGGTACCCACTACCAGGGCGATCGGCCACCACCGAGCAAGCGGGTGTGGCTAAGCGAACGGCAAATGACAGGGGTCCTTGTCGCCGACGCCAGCAACGGTGACCCGGCGCAGGAACCCGGTAGTGAGCAAGGGAAGTGAGTTTCGGTGGGACGAAAATCAAATCCCTCACCGATCTGCTTGTCGCCATCCGTTCAGCAATGATAGGAAAACAGGTCACCCTGGTGATCGATCAGAACGGTACCCAAAGTCGGTCACCCTGGCCGTAACTGAGAGTCCGTGATCTGCACATCGACCAAGGCCGGACCGCGCGCGCGTAGGACTACGAGCAGCGTCCACCGGCAGTGCAGAGGCGCGCAGCATCACCAACGAGCCAAGCGTTGCCTCATAAATTCAGCGAACCGACAGTGCGGGCGATATCGTATTGAGAATGAATCGACAGCATGCGCGTAATGCATCGGCGCGCAGGCGCAACCGGCATCAATCGAATGGCTGGCAGCTGAACATCGTGAATATTCGGCGTGATCCGGTGTCGCCATGATGCTGTGGGCGGTGGGTCTTACCATCCTCGCGGCAGCAGCGAACGCGACCTCCTCGGTGCTCCAGCGCAAGGCAGCGCGCACTGATCACCGAGATCGCGGCTTCTCATTAGAGCTATTACGGGACCTCGCGCGTCGTCCGGTGTGGATCGCAGGCGTGATCGCTGTGCTGATTGGCTTCGTGCTGCATGCCTTCGCCCTCAGCTATGGGCCGCTCACTCTGATACAACCACTCATGGCGATAGAACTGCCGTTCACACTGCTGCTGGCGTGGCGCGTGCTCGGCGGCCGGATGAGCGCTCACGAGTGGACTGCGGTGTTGATGATGGCCGCTGGCGTCGCCGCGCTCTTGGTCGGGCTACAACCCGGAAGCGACGATCCGAATGCCATTGGACTGACTGAATGGCTGATTGGTATCGCGGTACCGATCGCTGTGGCGGCGGGGTTGCTTGAGTGCGCTCGACGCACTCTAGATGCCACGCGAGCGGCCCTGAGGGGTATGGCCACCGGTATCGCGTTCGGATTGACCGCCATTATGCTCAAGGCTGTCATCGCTGCATTTCCCGATGGCATCGCGCACGTGTTCGCGACCTGGCAGACGTACATGGTGCTTGTGTTGGGCCCGACCGCGTTCTTCCTCATGCAAAGCACATTGCAGGCAGGCAGCCTAGTTGCGGGTCAGCCGGCGATCACGCTGGCCAATCCGCTCACCGCCGTCCTCTGGGGTGTGATCATTTTCGACGAACGCTTGCGGGGCGGCGGGTGGATCGTCTTGACAGTCACCGGCATTGCGCTCATTGTCGTCGGAACGATAATGCTAGCCCGCTCGCCGCTGTTCGAACAGACCACCGCTGTGCTAGGTCCTCCTTCGGATCAATCGCAGCAGGAGAGCACCGAGCCGCCCGGTACAGAAGCAACGCACCCCTCGGACGCGAAAGGCGTCGGTGCCTAACGGGAGCGGTCTCGCGGGCCGCGAAACCGGGCCACGATCGTGGCTGCGCCAGCATCTGCAAGAGCCGCTGCAGGCCAAGGTCGGTGGCGCAGCACGATTACGGATCATCGTTTTGTTAGCTGCTGTACTAGCGCTGAGCTCTGCCGATCTCGGCGTGATTAGTGCGATCTCGGTTGAGCTAAAGAACGATCTTGGCGTTGGCAATACCGGGATCGGCGTGCTCGTCAGCGCATCCACCGCGGTGGGTGCGATCGCGACCCTGCCAATGGGAGTCATCGCCGACCGGGCGAATCGGGTCAAACTGCTATCGGTCAGCATCTTCATCTGGTGCGCCGCCATCGTTGGTTGCGGCGCCGCGACCTCGTATCAAATGCTGCTAATCACTCGAATCGCGCTGGGTCTGCTGGTAGCTGCAGCCGGACCTCTTGTCGCATCACTGATCGGGGACCTATTCCCAGCGGCTGAACGAGGCCGGATCTATGGATACATCCTCAGCGGCGAAATCATTGGCATCGGGTTCGGCTTACTGGTGTGCGGAAACGTCGCAGCCGCACTGTCATGGCGTTACGCATTCTGGGTACTTGTCCCGCCGGGACTGCTCCTCGGGTGGGCGATCTGGCGGTTTCTACCCGAACCGAGTCGTGATGGCAC
>JBDTCL010000375.1:0-8773 GCA_039923595.1 Antricoccus sp.
GCAGTGCCGAGTGAGCCCATGATCAGCGGGCATACATCCGGACAGTTCGTATAACCGAAATACAGCACCGTCGGAACGCCGGCGGTTTCCTTTCCGAAGTCGTACGTGGCGCCGCCTTGATCGGTCAGCGTGAACTGCGGTCGATCCTTCGGCGTCGGAAACTCCACGCCCTTATATCTCGATGCAGTCGCGTTGACCTGAGTCACCGAGGCCGGATCATTGGCACCCTTCGCAGCGCAACCGGACAGTCCAACGACACCCGCCGCGAGAACGGCGATCGTAAATAGAAATCGATTTCGCATTCCCTTATTCTCCTCGTTAGCTGCCCGATGGGGCCGCGGCACCGATCGCTATCACCTTTGCGGTGACCGTGACCGCCCCGGCGTTCTTGAAGGTCAAGGTCAATTTGACTGGCATCCCGGGGGTCAGCGACTTCGTGAGTTGTTCAAGCATGATGTGTCCGCCGCCTGGCTTGAGGGCGACAGTTTTCCCAGCTCCGATTGAGAATGTCGGCGTCGGCGTCATCGCCATGGCGGTGTTCTCAGTCGACGGCGCCGATCCCATGTCCATTCCGACGTCGTGCGCCACGGCCGAAGCTGAGGCATCGCAACTAATGGAGAGCAACATATCCGGGTTGGTGCTGGTATTGATGATGCTCAGATACGCCGCAGCTTCGGCACTAGCCGGCTCGCGCACATACTGCCCATAGATCGCGATGCCGCCCTGGCGCACCGCATCTGTGGGTACCTTTGCTGCTCCTGATGATCCCGCGCCTTGCACTGTTAGTCCCCAGACGAGCGCTGCGGCGCCCAGCACAATGGCAAATACCGGGATGATCAAACGCAGGGGTAATGCGCTTCTGATCCTGGGCGCGGCCGACTCGGTCATGCTTCCAGCTTCCGCCGGCGCACCACAAGAACGAGCGCGGTAGCGGCAAGAGCAAGCGCGATTGCGCCGAGGATCACACCAATAATTCCCATCGAATCACTCCTCGAGGAACCCGCACTAGTCGCACTCGCGGCCTGAGGACTGGCACTTTGGCTGCCAGCTGGGGCCGACGCGGCGCTTAAGGCAAGTGTCGGTGCCGGGTGATCCGGTTCGATGCCCCCGGTAGCTTGTTCAACCCACGAGATGACCGACCCATCCGAATATGTCTGGATCGCCTTGAGCGTCAGCGAGTCCTTATCTTTCGGGAGCGCACCAACCGAGATGACGAATGTATCGAATTCGCCCGGCTTGATACCGCCATTAGTCGCCGTCCAGTCGATTTCGCTGACCGTCTGCGTGATCTGGCCGCCCTCTCCGGCCAGTGGCTTATCGAGCTCGGATTCGATCACCTGATAGGTCCAACCGGCCTTGGGCTGAACCGACACTGAGGCTAATGGGGCATCGGCAGGCAGTTGCAGCTTCAGCGCGGTCGTCGAGGCCGTGTCGCTTTCAGTCGGGACCTTTACGGTGACTGTTGCATAACCGCCTTTAATCGCGGCTGGACTTGACACAGTGACATGCGCGAAAGCTGCCGTCGTTCCGAGGCCAATCGCGGCGATCGTCGCCACTAGGAGAGTCAGCAGCCGGGAGATCTTCTTCTGATTCACTTACTTCCATTCCTTCTCAATGAGGCAAGTCAGGCGACTTGCACCGTTACGGACGTGACGTATTTGTCGAATTCGCTCAGCGTGATGGTCACGGTGAGCGTCCATTTCCCTTTCGCTGGTAGGTTTTGCATTGCTAGATATAGCCCCGGCGCGGTCTTCCTCAGCGCCACTGGGAGCGGCCCGATTTTGGCCGCATTCTGATTTGCTGTAGCTTCGATCAGTTCCGGGTCAAGTGGCGCACCACCTTTGCCGGTCACCGTCACTTGGATTGAGTTCTCGCCTGCTCGCGCTGGGGTAACCGTGAGCGCAACTGCGTCGCCATTGGTGAAACTGCTCAACGCGCGCGCGGTGGCGCTGTAGACCTCTTTTGCAGGTGGTTCGTTCACCAGGACGGCGGCGAGGCCGACCACGATCAGCGCAACGGCCGCCTCGATTGCGACGGTGCGCCGCAAGACGGCGACCGGCGGTGGATCAAAGCTGCGCCGCTGCACCCACGTTCGACTGAAGTACGCGAGCCCGACCAGCACGATTAAGCCGCTAACCTTGGCAACGACCAACCAGCCATAGGTCGTACTGAACAGCGCCGCAAGAGAGCCGACTTCGCGCCATGCCTGGAAGGTTCCCGTGACGATGATGATCACCACGCACCACAGGGCGTTTTGGGAGAACCGCTGCATCGCTGCGGTGAGGTGCTCGCCTTCGATATCTCGGGTGATGCAGACCAGCACCACGCCTAGTCCGCCGATCCAGACTCCTATCGCGACGAGATGAAGTGCATCACTGATCAGCCCGAGAAATCCCCAGGAACCGATCGGCGCGTGCCCGCCGCCGGCAATCGCAAGGGTTAGGCCGCCCAGCATGCCGCTAGCGGCATACGTGACCCAACGCGATACCGCAGCCGCTGAAAGCCATTCCCAGATCGTGACCCCTGCGAACCCGAGCAAAACCAGCCGAAGGGCATACATCCGGCCCAGGTTCGTCTCCAACGTCGCGCCGATCAGGTCGCCGTCGAGTAATCCGCCCAGCGAGCGCCCGGATCCGTAAACACCCTGAATGAGCAAGCCCAGGATCGTGCCGATCATGGCAGCATCAAAAGCGACCCAGGTAAATCGGCGCAATCGCAGTGACCTGCGTACGGGAGGATAAATAAAGCCCGCGAAAGCTATCGAACCAATGAGGCCAGCGACGCCCAAATAGCCAACCCAACGCACTACTGGATAAAGGGCCGACACCCACGGATCGGTATTAGCCGCGTTCGTCACTGTTCCGGTGCTACCGATTTGCGGCGGCGTGGCTGCACCGACCGCAAACGAAATCGCCCCCGCAACGGGATGCGAATCAGCCGAAACAACGCGATAACTGGCGATATAACCGCCGTCAGGCAAATTTTCAGGCAGCGTGACCGCCACCTTGCTGCCATCGACTACGGGCTTACTGGTGCTCACCGGCTTGCCCATGGCTTCGACAACTTTGACGAATCCCAGATCGATTGTCACGTTTTCGCTAAAGGTAAAAGCCACCCGGTTCGGTGCTGTGGCCAAAGTTTCACCGTTAGTTGGACTTGATCCGGTGAGGAGGGCGTGGGCCGAGGCTGGGCTCGCCGTGATGAGTCCGGCAGCGAGAAAGCCGATCACCACAAGCAGCAGTCGCGCGATACGACTCACGCAGCGCTAGCCAGTCGTCGAGCGGCGTGTCGCAGCCGCATCGCCGCAGAGTCGCCGCGCGCTCGCCGGAAGTACGCAATCAAGCCCAGTAACACCAGCCCGCTGACCATCAGTACATGCGTCATCAGCCGCTGCCAGGTCACCGCACCTGCGATCAGGTCCGCGACGCAAAAGATCGTGAAGACTGACGCAAGGACGCCAATCATCGGTAGGAAAACCGCCGCATACTGGGGCCGCCACACCACGGTAAAAAAAGCAATGGCGAGAGCAAGATTCCAGCCGCCGGACTCGTGCGCCATATGCATCGGCGCGTTCATACTGTCCGAGGCGAGCAGCAGCGACGGCAGCGACAGCAGCAACTGACCCACAGCCACCGCCAGCAACACAGCGCGCACGATCACTGCACCGAGCGATGATCGCGCACGGACCGTAGCAGCGCTTCGCAAAATCTGCTCGCTCAAATCGATCGACGGGAGCGGCGCTAGACGCGCGAACCGACCGATCACCGAAAGCTCATTGCCCCATGAAGCGCAGTCCGCGCAGCCGGTCAGATGACGCTCAAGATCGGACTGGGCAATCACGGCCACCTCCCCGTCAAGACCTGCGGAGATCGATTCGCGATACTTAGTACACGACACTAGCGATGCGGAGTAATCCTTCTTCACGTCCTAACAGTCGGAATCTGGGTTCAAAAAGTTCCTGCCGTCGTCATATTTTTGGGAGTATCCACTCGTGTTGCCGTACGAACCTACCGCCGATGACGTCACGCGCTGGGCACTTGCCGCAGCGACTGGTGACGATCACGCGATGGCGCTGTTTGTACGAGCGACCCAAACGGATGTATGGCGGCTCTGCGTTCACCTCGGCGATCAGTGGGCAGCCGACGATCTCGCGCAAGAGACCTACCTGCGGGCATTTGCGAATCTGGCGACGTTCGCCGCTCGTTCCAGCGCCAAGACCTGGCTGCTATCAATCGCCCGGCGGGTCTGTGCCGATCATGTGCGAGAGCAGCGCCGAATCCCGCGCCTGGTTGCCACCGAACCACCTGAACGGGGCGCGCCAGGTGACTTTACGACCTATGCCGCGTTGCGATCTCTCATCGATGCGCTCGATCCCGTGCGCCGCGAAGCGTTTGTACTCACTCAAGTCATTGGCGCCTCCTACGCTGAAGCAGCGGATATCTGCGGCTGCCCCGTCGGCACGATTCGCTCCCGCGTGGCCCGCGCACGTACCGATTTGGTCGAAGCGGTGCGCGAGCATCGCGGATTGGAGTCAGATCATGGGTAGCACTCGATGGGAGCAGCTTGCGGGCTCTGATTCTGGTCGTGATTACGCGGAGCGCCTTGCGCAAACCGCGGCGACCGGCGTGGACATGCACGGCGAGGCAACATTCTGCGCCTCACTGGTCTCTTCCGGTGCCCGTATTTTGGATGGCGGCTGTGGCACCGGACGAGTTGCGATCCGGCTCGAAGCGCTCGGCTTCGAGGTTGTCGGCGTCGATGCTGATCCTTCGATGATCGAGGTCGCAGCCGAAACTAACAACCAGGTTCCCTGGCATATCGCTGATCTGGCGAGTTTCCACGACGATGAGCCGTACGACTTGATTGTGCTCGCCGGAAACGTCATTTCCTTACTGCCTGAGGGTGCTTTGCATGGAGCGATCCTTAATCTACGCCGTCTGCTCACCGGAAACGGTCTGCTCGTCAGCGGTTTCGGTCTCGATGCCGAGCATCTGCCGCAAGGCTGCGACATCACGACAATCGCGCAGATGCACGATGCCTGTATCGATGCCGAATTGAGCCTCATCGACCGTTTTGGCACCTGGGATCGTGCGGTGTTCGAGCCGGGCAACGGGTATGCCGTCAACGTCTATCGCGCAGCCGGATAACGTTTGAGCTAGAGCCACCTCGCCGTACGGATGGAGCAAGCAGATGTCCGAAGCAACCAACGACGCGATCGAGATTTATCGCGACGACTGGGGAATCGCCCATATACGCGCCAAAACCCGCCATGATGCGTTCTTCGCTCAGGGTTACGTGCATGCCCAAGATCGTATGTTTCATATGGATGTGGCACGACGGCAAATGTCCGGTCGATGGGCACAATGGGTGGGTGCCGCGGGCGTACCGCTTGACTCCTTAGCCAGACGACTTGGTGCTGATCATGCTTCGCGGCGAGATTACGCGGCGCTCGGTGCAGAGGCGGTCGCCATGTGTGAGGCGTACTCCGCTGGTGTCAACTCCTATCTGCAGTCCGCACCGCAGGCGCCGTACGAATACCGACTTCTCGAAGAAGATGTCGAGCCTTGGGAGCCGTGGCATTGTGTCTCGACAATGAGGCAGCGCGGCTTTATGGCAGGTTCCCTGGGCTATAAATTGTGGCGTGCGGCTGCGCTTGCCCATCTGGAGCCGGACCAGATCAACAAGCTTCGCTGGGATGACGGCGGCAAGGATCGGTTTCTGCTGCCCCCGGGCACTGACGGTGACCGTTGGGTCGCCTCGTTGAAAGATCTCACACCGTCGATCGAAGCGCTGTCGTTGCTGCAAAATGCTGATGCGACCGGCGGTGGCAGTAATAACTGGGCCGTGAGCGGAGACCGAACCGAGTCCGGACGACCCATCGTGGCTGGCGATCCGCACCGCGCGTACGAGATGCCAAGTATGTATGTGCAACAGCATCTCGCGTGCGAGGAATTTGATGCCATCGGGCTGACCGTTCCCGGCGTGCCAGCATTCCCGCACTTCTGCCATACCGCCGACGTCGCCTGGGGGGTGACTATCGCCTTTGCTGATCTGCATGACCTTTATATCGAGCAATTTGATGGCGATCGATATCTTAACAAAGATAAATGGTTGCCTGCAGATATCCATCACGAAACCATTTCGGTGCGCGGAGCAGCTGATATCGACCTACCGATCGTGCGCACGCAACACGGCCCGGTAGTCGCCGGAGATCCCGCGAGTGGTGTCGCATTGACACTCAAATCAATCCAGCTCGATCCGACAGACCTTTCACTCGATTGCCTTATCCCCATGCTGCAAGCCGGGACGGTCGACGATTTCTATGACGCCACCGAAGGCTGGGGGCTGCTCGACCATAATCTGGTCGCCGCAGATACGAGCGGCACGATCGGCCACTTGGTACGGGCCATCGTTCCTCGCAGGCCGGCCGTCAACGGCTGGCTTCCAGTGCCAGGCTGGACTGGCGAGTACGAATGGGACGGCGTAATACCCTTCGCCGATATGCCCCGCGTGATCAGCCCAGCACGCGGCTACATTGCAACGGCTAATAATCGGGTGACCGGCGCGATCGCTTCTAGTGGCGATTACTTCAGCACCGATGCCCATCCACCGCACCGCTGCCGGCGCATTGAGGAACTTCTCGATTCGATGCCCCAGGCGACTTTGCCTGATATGGCGCGGATTCATCGCGATACTTACAGTGCGCCCGCGCTATTGTTTCGCGACAAGATCGCCGCTCTGAGTAGCGACGATCCAGAAATCCAGAACGTGATCGAGACGCTCAGCGCCTGGGATGGGCTGGTCGAGCCAGACTCCACGACGGCAAATCTTTATGAACTGGTTCGTCGCACACTCACCGAAATCGTTGCTCAACGCTCTGGGCTAGCAGCCACCACGCACGAAATGTTCGCTGCCGTGCCGCCGAGCTATTCACCATTAGATCAACTGTGGATGACCTTGCCGACCTTCGTGCGCAATGACGACACTTCCTTGCTGGGAGAGACCACCTGGGACGAAGCAATCGTCGAGGCCATCGGCCAAGTGGCTAGCGATCAGAATCAAGATTGGGGCACGACTCACCGAGCATTACTCGTCCATCCGCTTGCCGCGCAATTCCCAGAGCATGCCGACACACTCAGTCGGAAGGGAATGCCGGTCGGCGGTGACGGCGAGACCGTCTGGGCTAACGGCCTTGCTGCACCCGCTGGAATGCGAGCGACATATGGCTCAGTTGCGCGATATATCTTCGACATCGGCCAGTGGAACAACTGTCAATGGATCGTCTTTAGTGGCGCCTCGGGTGATCCGACAAGCTCGCACTACCTCGATCAGCATGAACGCTGGTCTCGGTGCGAGCTAGTACCCATGATTTACGACTGGCAGAGCATCACCGGCTTTGATCGGCAGGCCCTCGCATGACCAACACTCGCCGCATAGCGGCAAACGGCTTAGAATTCGTGGCGATCGAAGCTGGCGACGGCCCGCTTGTACTCTTGCTGCATGGCTTTCCTGACCACCATTTGTCGTGGACCCAGATGGTTGAGACATTAGCCGCACAAGGATTCCACGCGGTTGCTCCGGCAATGCGCGGCTTCGCGCCAACCGGGCCCGGACCCGATGGCTGCTATCAATCATGGGCGACAGGCGCGGACGCGATCGCGCTCATCGACGCACTCGGCTACGACGACGCGATAGTGATCGGTCACGACTGGGGTGCAGCCGCGGCTTATGCTGCGGCACGGCAAGCACCCGAACGCATCAGCAAGCTCATCACGCTTTCAGTCCCCCATGGTCCACAGTTAGGCGCGGCGTTCATCACCAACGGCGATCAGCAGCGCCGCAGCTGGTACATGTTTTATTTCCAAATGCCATTTGCTGAGGCTGCTATCGAATTTAACGACTACGCCTTCATCGATCGACTTTGGGCCGAATGGTCACCCGGATACGTCGCGTCCGCAGAAGATCGAGCGGCTCTCAAACAGATGTTTGCCGCAAACGGGGTGCTCAAAGATACTTTGGCGTATTACCGGCAAACATTCTCAGCCGTTCCAGATCACCCGGACTGGGCGGACCGACAGTCCGAGTTGGCTGGTCCGATCGCGGCTCCCGCGCTTTATCTGCACGGTGCGAACGATGGCTGTATTGGGGTGGAAGTCAGCGACGGGATGGAATCCTATTTCCCGGCCGGGCTTCGCAAGGTCGTGGTGTCAAACTCCGGACATTTCCTGCATCTTGAGCAGCCGGACGTCGTCGCCGATCACATCCTGGCTTTCATTCGGTCTTAGCCTGAACCCGACTGCGAGGGCGTGTGCTTGTTCATCGCCGTGATCACCAGAGCGGCGGTCAGCCAACCCACCACGTCGCCATTATCGTCAGTGACCGGCAGAGCTAGTCCGTCAGCTGCACTCAGCGCTCTGACGCAATCATGGAGTGTCGCGGTCGCGGTGACCGACCCGGGATTGACGCATAGTTTGTCAATGGAGACCTGGTCTTCGAGCTCGACAGAATCTATATGGTCCAGGACCGCTTTTGCGGTGATAACACCGATATATCTGTTTTCTGAGTCAACGACCGGCAACTGGCTGAAGGGCGCCGCTGAAAGTGCCTTTACGGCATCGGTGACATTAGTTTTAGCGTCGATTGTGTTCGTGATCGGTCGCATTGCTTGAGCGGCCGTGATTGTCGAAAGTACGCCGTCATCTCTCGGCCCCAAGCCTGGCCCTCAATCCGGGCGCGTACGGGTTGATCGGAATGGCCGCCGTGTTCGCTGGTG
>JBDTCL010000376.1:0-14418 GCA_039923595.1 Antricoccus sp.
ACGATGCCAACGCGGGGATCTCAACCGATCTTGACCTCGACGGCGTCGCCCGCTCGCCCACCAAAAATGGGCGGCGACGCAAGAGGAGAAAACGTGTCCAGCACTTCAACGCACGCACCGGCTGCCACACCGATGGTTCAATTGCTCAGTCCGGAAGGTGAACGGGTTAACCACCCTGATTACCCGTGGGATTTTAACGCTGATGAGATTCGGGCGCTGTATCGCGATCTATTTATTGTCCGGCGCATCGATACCGAGGCGATGGCTCTGCAACGTCAGGGCGAAATGGGAATCTGGGCTTCCTGCCTCGGCCAAGAGGCCGCACAGGTCGGCAGCGGCCGCGCAATGGGACCAACCGATATGGCATTCCCGACCTACCGCGAGACCGGCGTTGCCTGGTGTCGCGGCGTTGAACCGAAGCATCTGACATCCGGCTGGCGCGGTATCGACTATGGCAGTTGGGATCCGCTTGCCAGAGGCTTCAATCTTTATACCGTCGTCCTCGGCTCCCAAACGCTGCACGCGGTCGGCTACGCAATGGGGATGCAGCGCGATAACGACGACAGCGCGGTGGTCGCGTACTTCGGAGATGGCGCCTCCTCACAGGGAGATGTCAACGAAGCGTTCATCTTCGCCGCATCGTACGACGCTCCCGTGGTTTTCTTCTGCCAGAACAATCAATGGGCCATTAGCGAACCTTTTTCCCGCCAATCACGCGTGCCGCTATATCAGCGCGCAAGCGGTTTTGGCTTTCCAGGCATTCGCGTTGACGGCAACGATGTGCTCGCCTGTCTGGCAGTCACCCGGCACGCACTATCGGAATGTCGTAGCGGCAACGGACCGGTGCTGATCGAGGCGTTCACGTTTCGGATGGGGGCGCACACCTCCAATGATGATCCGACACGTTATCGACTGGCGGTCGAAGTCGAGAACTGGAAGCTCAAGGATCCACTCGAGCGAGTGCGGTCGTACCTGGTCCGCGAGGGACTTGCCAACAAGGTCTACTTCGACGCGCTGAGCGCTGAAGCCGACCAGCTCGCCACTGACCTACGCGAGCACACGCTGAGCCTCACCGTTACCAATCCGGCGGACATGTTCGATTGGGCGTACGAGAATCAACCCGAGCACGTGCAACAACAGCGCGAGGAGTTCATTAAATATCGCGCATCTTTCGTCGAAGGGGACGAGTGATCGCGATGACTACCGAAATCATCACGCTCGGTCGCGCGCTCAATATCGGCCTGCGTAAGGCGATGGAAGCCGACCCCAAGGTACTGCTGCTTGGTGAGGATATCGGCAAGCTCGGCGGTGTTTTCCGGGTTACCGACGGGCTGCAAAAGGACTTCGGGGAGGACCGCGTCATCGACACTCCGCTCGCCGAGTCCGGCATCGTCGGCACCGCGGTAGGCCTCGCGATGCGCGGCTACCGGCCAGTGGTTGAGATTCAATTCGATGGATTCGTCTTCCCGGCGTACGACCAGATCGTGACGCAGGTCGCGAAATTTCACCAGCGCAGTCGCGGCAGAATCAAGATGCCGATGGTCATTCGGATCCCCTTCGGGGGAGGAATCGGTGCCGTCGAGCATCACAGTGAGTCACCAGAGGCGTACTTCATGCATACCCCTGGGCTCAAGGTTGTTGCTTGCTCCAATCCCGAAGACGGATTCTGGATGATTCAACAAGCGATCGCTTGCGACGATCCCGTCATCTTCTTTGAGCCGAAACGGCGGTATCACGACAAAGCGGCCGTCGAGACATCACTGCCCATTGACGCAGCGCCCCACCAACTATTTTCATCGGTGCTCCTACGCGAAGGCACCGACGCGACATTGCTGTGTTACGGACCGATGGCCAAGACGTGCCTGACCGCGGCCGACGCTGCCGCTGCCGACGGCCGGTCACTGGAAGTCATCGATCTGCGTGCCATCTCGCCCATGGATATGGCACCGATAATCGAGTCAGTCCGCAAAACTGGTCGAGCGATTGTGGTGCACGAAGCGCAACAGACCGGTGGTACTGGCGCGGAGCTTGCTGCCCGGTTGTCGCTTGCTTGCTTCTATGACATGGAAGCACCCGTCATCCGGGTTTGCGGTTATGACCTTCCCTATCCACCAGCTCGGTATGAAGAGGAATATCTGCCGGATCTTGACCGGGTCCTGGACGGCGTCGACCAATCATTCATGTACTGAACGAATCGTAACGGACGAGAAAGTTTCTAGTTATGCCTAAGATTCGAGAGTTCAAGCTTCCTGACGTCGGCGAAGGGCTGCCTGACGGCGACATCGTTAAGTGGCTAGTCGCAGTGGGCGATGAGGTGATCCTCAATCAGCCCGTGGTGGAGGTGGAGACCGCCAAAGTCACCGTCGAGCTCCCGACCCCGTTCGCGGGCGTCGTCACCAAGCTCTTCTACGAGGTCGGCACCACTGTTGAAGTCGGTGCTCCTATTCTCGCTGTTGATATTGATCCGCATGGTGCGGTGGCAGATAGTGAGGCCGAAAAATCTGGAGCCGAAATGCTTGTCGGCCCGGGTCCTAAGATAGCCGCGACAGCCCGCCGCGCCCGCAAAACAGCGGCGTCTCGATCGTTTCGCGCTACGCAAGATGCGGCGCGGCCGTCAGTCCAGGAAACATTCGCTTCTGGGGCCGAACGGGTCGCGATCGCTCCCGGCTTGGATGACGGCTACCGGCCCGCGCTTGATGCTGGCGGGACGGGCAAAGCAGGCACTCCGTCGGATCCATCCTCCTCAACCGGCGCCGGATCGGCGACCGGGATCGAGGATTTGCCCGAGGAGTTGCGGCCGCGCAAAGAGCAGGTTGCATCGACGGATCGGATGCGTGCGAAGCCACCAGTGCGCAGGTACGCGCGCGACCGCGGCATCGATCTCGCTGCTTGCACTCCCTCTGGACCTGACGACACCGTCACCCGAAAAGATGTCGACGCTGCGGCCCAAGCACAGCACGATGAGCAATCACAAACTCGCACCGAGGCTTTTGCGGCCAGCAACGGGCCGCACCAAGTTGACCGGCGCGAAGAGCGATTTCCGATTCGGGGCGTGCGCCGAGCGACTGCAGCCGCGATGGTTGGCAGCGCCTTCACTGCACCACATGTCACCGAGTTCCTGACCGTGGACATAACCCACATGATGAAGCTTCGACGCAAACTCACCGCGTCAACGCGATTCGCAGAGGTGAAACTAAGCCCGCTCAGCTTCGTCGCTCGGGCGGTCGTGCTTGCTCTGGGCAAGTACCCAATGGTGGGCTCGACATGGGATGAGCAAGCACAAGAAATTGTAATTCATCACTACGTCAATCTCGGTATTGCCGCGGCAACCCCACGCGGCTTAGTTGTACCGAATATCCCCGATGCACAAGCTAAATCCATAAGCGATCTCGCCGCGGAGATCCAATCAGTTGCGAGCACAGCTCGGGCCGGCAAACTCAGCGCTGCTCAGCTGACGGGGGGTACCTTCACGATCAGCAATGTTGGAGTCTTTGGTGTTGATACCGGGACACCGATCATCAATCCAGGCGAGTCTGCGATCCTTGCTTTTGGTCAGATCCGCGAAATGCCGTGGGTGCACAAGGGCAAAGTCAAACCGCGCGAGGTCACCACCCTCGGATTGTCGTTCGATCATCGCATCATCGATGGCGAGCTCGGCTCCCGCTTCTTAGCCACCGTGGGCGAGCTGCTCGCAGATCCGTCTCGTGCATTCACGCTATAGATGTAAGAGCGTCCACGAAGGCACAAAAGCCCCTGCAGCAGCGCTCCTCAGCTACACCAGCGCAGTCTTCTTGTATCGGCGAAATGCGATGTCAGTTAGGTAACTGCCGGTTACCTGCCAGATTTCTTTGGCTTACTGACTTTTTTGCCGTCCCGAATCTTGGTCGATTTCTTAATACTGGACTTGGTGACCTTCGCTGCCAACTTTTTTAGTTTCTTTGGCGACGCGACTGACGACTTGGCTTTCTTCTCCGGCTTGGCCCGCGATTGGACCTTTGGTTCGGTAGCAAGATTATCTGGCAACCGCTTGGCTTCTTTAGACGGCTTCGATGACTCCGCTGACTTCGAGCGCTTCGATTGCTTCGATTGTTTCGATTGCTTCTGCACCTCTGGATCGGTGCGATTGCCGTCGCTAGCCAAACCGCTTTTGCTTACCGGCTCGTCCTCGTCTATGATCTTGATTTCCAGCGGGCTGCTCCGGACGGCTGCGGTGAACGATGGAGCGGACATCGGCGAATTCGGTGGAAACTCTCGTTGCGCGTGTGCCTGCGCAGAACTGACGGCGGGCCGATGACGGACTGTGGAGACCCACTGGATGGGCGGCGTAGAAACCGGTCTTGACGGAAGCAAACTGGCCACCGCATCTTGCAGCTGCGGAGTGAAACGATAGAACACGAATGTTGATGCTTTGTGGGCGGTAAGGACGCCTGCGTCACGCAGGATCTTCAGGTGATGACTGATGGTTGGTTGAGACAGTGAAAACTTTGCCACGATCTGCCCGGCACTCACTTGACCTTCTAGCGAAGCGGCAACCAAGCTCACGATCTGCAGACGGACGGTGTTTGCTAAGGCCTTGAACAAGATGACATCCTGTGCCGCTTGCTCATCAGTCAATGGAGTCATCGCTCTATTGCAACATACTTTGATCGAGGTTGCTCGATTCGTTTATCTATAACGCTGTATGGACCCCTCCGTCGCAACGGATCGCCGCGCCAGTCACGTACGAAGCAAGATCACTGCACAAAAACGCCGCAACCGCTCCGAACTCGGCTGGATAACCATATCGGCCCGCAGGGATCGAGCGCATCGCAGCTTCTTGGATTTGCTGCACTGAGCGACCAGATTCGGCGGCTGCTGAATCATCCAAAGATTTCAATCGATCAGTTGCGATCCGTCCCGGCAGCAGCATATTGACCGTGATCGCTTTACCCGCGACCTCGGTTGCCAGCGCCTTGAGGTACCCGGCGAGCGCCATCCGGCCGATATTAGACAGAACGAGCCCTGGTATCGGCGCCACGACGCCGCTTGAAGCGATCGATAGAATCCGTCCCCAGCTTTGTTGTTTCATATACGGCAGCGCTCGAGCAACCAGCGATTGCTGCACAACTGCTAGCGAGTTGAACGCAGCTATCATGTCGTCGCCGTTGATGCTGCTCGCCGGTCCCGGGCGCGGTCCAGGACCGTTCAGTACCAAAATATCCAGCTCACCCACCGCGGTTACCGCTGCGTCGTACAAGGCCGCAGCACCAGCTACCGTGCTGGTATCGGCCTCGATACCCACCGATCCGTCAAAGGCGGATGCTGCCTGCTTGGCAACCTCACCACGTCTGCCAGCGAACACCACGCGAACGCCTTCAGCAGCGAGCGCCTCAGCAGTTGCCCGACCCAGGCCACCGGTTGAGGCACATACAAGGGCTGCCTTGCCGTGAATATTCAGATCCATACGGGGAACTCCTTCGCGATGAACAGCAATGTTTAGATATCTACGCACACAGACCACTAATGTATGCGTAGATATATCCATACCTCATCGATTGGCGTCAAATGACCAAGGTGCGCGAAGTTCTTACCCGAATAGGAATTCTATTTATAATTTTCGGATTCGGATCACTGGTGCTCAGGAGCTTCAATTACAGCTTCACCCTCATATCGTGGCTCGATGACTCCCAGCCGGCAGCCGGCATAATCATCGGCGTTGTCGGCGTCGTAATGGTGGTTGCTGGGTTGCTGATCAAGTCCGTACTACAGACGCAGCTCAACGTTCCCAATCCTGGTCAACAGCCAGGTGGTGCGCCGTGGCTGGGCCAGCAGGCACTTGGCCAGCAGCCTGTGCAAGGGCAACAGCAAGGGGGTGCACCGTGGCCCGCCCACCAGGCACCCGGCCAGCAGCCTGCGCAAGGGCCACACCCCGGCGGTACACCGTGGCCCGGCCAGCAAGGCGTAGGCCAGCAATACCCGAGCCAGCAAGCGCCCGGCCAGAACTCACCACCGCAGTTTAGTCAGCGACCGCAATCCCCGCAGCAATTCAACGCTCCGCAAAGCGGTCAGTTTTCGCAGCCTCCGCAAGCTCCTGAGCGGCACTAAGGACAAACGCGCGATTCAATGCCGATTAAAAGACTCTCCCACCGTCAGCGCTCTTGACGGTGGGAGAGTCATTTATTGGATCTCTGAGACATTCGCTGTCAATCGACGGTCGGCGCTACTCGTTTGTTCACCGTTTCGGTGATCGCCGCCCGCGCTGCGGCCGCAGGTGCCGGAGTGCGCGAAGACTGCTGACGCTTTTTGAAAACCCAGCTGCGCAATAGACCGAACCGGACGATCGTCGCCAATAGGTTCGCGGCCGTCAATACGCCCACTTCCTGAATCACTGGCGGCGTCGGATTGAGGTAGTGCAACCAGGTCAACGAAAAGCTGGTGATCCCCCAGCCCAAAAGGAATACTCCAATTCCCTGCAGCTGATGACGCCCGGCGTCCTGCCCGCCCTTGATTCCGAAGGTGAACCGGCGATTCATCGCGGTATTACCGATCGCGGTCACTAGCAGTGCGGTGAAGTTTGCCACTTGAGCGGACTGAAATGTTTCCAAGATTAGGAACAGCAACGCGTATGCAGCGGTACTAACCACACCTACCGCACCAAACCGCAGCAGCTGATGCACCAGTGCACGTCGCCTGCTGATAATCGGAGCGTGATCACCTTCGACCGTTGAGGCCCAGTCCTGCCGTAGTCGCGCCAGCGGTAACGCTCCAGAAGACAGCGCCCGGCGCAGCCGCCAGATTCCGCGAAGATCATCTGATGCCGTCGAGGTGATATCGACGCTTGAGTTCGGATCATCGACCCAATCGACAGGCACTTCGTGAATACGCATTCCGGACCGCTCAGCGAGCACGAGTAGTTCAGTATCGAAGAACCACGTTTTATCCTCGACGAGTGGCAGCAGGGCCAGCGCCGCATCGCGCCGAATGGCCTTGAACCCGCACTGTGCATCACTAAACCGGACGCCGAGTGAACGTCGAAGAATGACGTTATAGGAGCGTGAGATGAACTCCCGCTTCGCACCACGAACGACCTGGGACGAGCGGGCCAGCCGAGTGCCGATCGCGACCTGTGAGTGTCCAGACAACAGCGGCGCAATCAAGACGGGAAGCGCTTTGAGATCGGTGGAGAGATCGACATCCATGTAAACCAACACATCTGCCTCAGATGCCTGCCAGACGGCGCTCAGCGCACGACCCCGGCCCTTCTGGTCAAAGTGACGCACTCGCACGCCAGGTATCTCGCGAGAGAGCTCATTGGCGATTCGCCAGGTGTCATCGGTGCTCGCATTATCAGCAATGGTGATCTGAAATGAACAGCACAAATGCTCGCTAGCAAATGCATGCAGCCGTTGGACCGCGCTGGCAAGTCCCAGTTCCTCGTTATATACCGGGATCACCAAGTCGACATCGGTCACTCGTGCCTCCTGGACTATCTCATTAACGAAGTTTGTGGTTTGGTGCGAATCCATCGGTGTCGTCCTCATATCCCCAGGATCAACCATGACCCTAAAAAATTACCTAAGTGAACCTGTGCGAATCCTGTGACGGACGGACGTCCGGTGTTCGCCGCAACTGCGATCACCATCTGCGCCCTCTCACGAAGCCAAGTTGTAAACGTCGATACCGTCGATATTCGCGCTGGTGAAATTGTCCCTAATCCACGACTGGATCAACTCAGCATCACGGCTGCCACCCACTTGACCGCCAGCGGGACCAACACCCAACGGCGGCCCATCGATGAACCATTTTACGTTGCCGGCCGCGACTAGATCTTTGAATTGTTGCAAAGTGGGCGCGGGGTCACTTCCATTGAACCCGCCGATTGCCATCACCGAACGGCCAAGAGCAAGTTGGTACCCTGCCGCGCGTTGAGAGCCGACGGCCGCAGCTAACCACGGCTGAGCCCGATCACCATTCTGCAAATACTGCAACAATGCTGCTGATGGATCTGAAGCGAAGAGCAATCCACCGGCGCGCCTCGGGAGTTGACCTTTGATCGGCGTGTCTTCAGTGCGTGCCTTGCCTCGTTTGCTGTTCGCCGAGGGTCCGGCGACGACGATCGAGCCCTGGTAGCCGCTATCAACGGTATTCGCGACATAAGCCGCGGGACCAGCCAACGACACGATAGCCACCAGTGCAGCGATCGAATAGCGAACGGCCGCCCGATAACGATTGATCGTCACAATTCCGACAGCGCCGACAATCGCGCCGGCCACGATAATCCACCGCAAAGCTGGCATGAAGTAGGCAGCCTGAACCAATACCCAAAAAGCGACGGCTCCAGTGATTAAAAGTGTTGATGCGCCGATCCACCGAACCGAGGCTAGATGTCGATTGCGATAACCGGTCACCGCTCCCATGCCCACCAGCGCAGCAAGTGCTGGGGCCATGGCGATGGTGTAGTACTCGTGGAAGATCCCCTGCATATAAGAAAAAACAAGGGTGGTGACGATCAGCCAGCCGCCCCATAGGAGATAGGCTGCTCGTTCACGATCGAGGCGTCCGGTTTTGCGCCGCAGCCAGAGCCCCAAAATCAGGCAAACCAAAGCCGCAAATAATAGCCAACCGACCTGCCCGCCTAGTTTAGATCCCCACATTCGCAGCGGGCCGACATCACCCCAGGAATTTGTGTTAACACTGAGATGAACGCTACCGTCTTCGTTGCCGGAGATGCGACCTAATCCGTTGTAGCCGAAGATCAAATCGAGTATCGAGTTCGACTGGGATCCACCGATATACGGTCGGTTTTGTGCGGGGGTGAAACTGACCAAGGCAATAAACCAACCAGCGCCGACGATCATCGCGCCACCAGCGGCCAGAAGGTGCAAGAAGCGCCGCTTTAGCGTCGTATCTGCTGCGACGAGATATGCGATCGCAAGAGCGGGCACGATTAGCAGCGGCTGCAACATCTTGGTGAGAAAGGCCAGTCCCATGACCAAGCCGACCACGGTCATCCAGCGATAACCCGGTTCTTCGATAGCGCGGATCAAGAAGTAGACGGCCGACGTCATCAGCAGCGCTAGTAGCGCGTCTGGATTGTTGAACCGAAACATCAGCGCGGCGATTGGGGTCAACGCGCATACGAAGCCCGCAATCAAAGCAGCCTCAACCCCGCTCCATCGGCGAACGGCGGCATAAAGGACCCCGACTGTCGCGACGCCCATTAGTGCCTGAGGCACTAAAATGCTCCAACTGTTGAGGCCGAAGATCCGCACCGATATGTCCATCGGCCACAAGAATGCGGGGGGCTTATCCACCGTGACGGCATTGCCGATATCGAACGATCCGAACAGGAACGCCGTCCAGGACTTTGAACCGGCCTGCGCGGCAGCGGAATAGAACGGGTTGGCCCAACCCGAGGCGCTGAGGTTGATCAGGTAAGTAACAAGTGTGCCCAGCAGCAAGAATGCGACCGCTGGTCGTTCCCACTTCGGCGCAGGTTTGCCTCCTGGCATGGTGCGGTCGTACCCGCTGAGGGGCCGCACGGCGACCACTGAGCCCATCATCACATCCATCGCAGTTCATCGTCAGCACTCATGAATGTCACGAGTACCCTCAATATTTACACTTTTGATCGTTAATGGCCCTATTGTGTGGCGGCTAGCACCCACCATTCGCTGACGTATACCCACATTTCACAGCATCCACTTAGATTTGCCCATCGGAGAAGTGCATGACTAAGCCCACCCCGTCGTCTACTGAGCTGCCAGCTGCGCTGATCACCTTGGCAGCAGCCCACGGCATCGCTACTGAATTCATCGACTGGCGCGGGCGACACCGGGCCGTCTCAGCGGAAACGATCCGCGCTGTCCTGGCAGAGTTTGAAGTTGCGGCCAGCACCGATTCGGAGGCTGACCGGTCCGCTCAGCAGATCACCGCGCGGCGCGCCACGGATCCAGTGCCGCCTTGTCTCGTTACACGCGACTCACAACGCGTCGTAGATGTTTCTACCGGACGACGTTGCCGGCTCACCGCGGAGAATGGTGAAGCATTTGATCTCGTCGCTGACGCGTCGGGCCTGCGCCTGCCGCTCGAACTCGCACTTGGCTATCACCAGCTGGAGATCCAGACCGATCAGGGCATCGCGACAGCCACGCTCATCCTTACCCCCGACACCTTGCACTTCCCCGCAGCCATGGGTGAGCGCCGCCTATGGGGCGTATCGACACAGCTCTACAGCAACCCGTCCCGTCGGTCATGGTGGATTGGCGATACCGCCGACCTAGCAACTCTCGCAACCTGGGCAGCGACCAAGCATGACGCCGGTTTCGTGTTGGTCAATCCAATGCATGCGGCTGAACCAACACCGAACATTGAGTCATCGCCGTACCTACCGGTATCGCGCAGATTCATCAACCCCATTTATCTCGCGATCGACGAGCTGCCGGAATATCAACTGGCTGATGGTGCGCTTCGGCAAGAGTTGGACGTGCGCGGCAACGACTTACGCCTACAGCAAGCAACCAGCGACACCATTGATCGGAATACCATCTGGACCGCCAAATACGCCGCCCTCCGATTGCTTTTCCGGTCCGCGTGGTCACCGGAACGAGCTTCGGATTTCAGCGAATTTCGCATTTCACATGGCCAGTCGCTCGAGGACTTTGCGACTTGGTGCGCGCTCGCCCGTGTACACGGCAATCAGTGGACTCTATGGCCAATTGAACTGCAAGATCCCCAATCGGTTGCGGTCGCAGATTTCACTCATGTTAACGCTGATGAGATCACTTTCCACGCCTGGCTGCAGTTTCTGATTGACGACCAATTGCGCGCGGTCCAACGATCGTCGGTCGAGGGCGGAATGCCGCTTGGCATCATGCACGATCTGGCGGTCGGGGTGAATCCGACAGGCGCAGATACGTGGTGCTTACAGGACGTTTTTGCCGCACACGCAAATGTTGGTGCCCCACCAGATGCCTATAACCAACTCGGCCAGGACTGGGGACAGCATCCATGGCGTCCGGATCGTCTTGCTGCGGTTGGCTATGCACCGTTTCGCGACATGGTGCGGGGCATTCTTGCTCACGCAGGAGGTGTACGAATCGATCACATCATCGGACTATTTCGGCTCTGGTGGGTTCCGGAAGGACGGCTACCCACCGAAGGCACCTATGTCACGCAGGACCACGAAGCGCTCATCGGAATTCTCGCTTTGGAAGCCGAACGCGCCGAAGCCGTGGTGGTCGGTGAGGATCTAGGGACCGTGCAACCATGGGTCCGCGAGTACTTGGCCGAGCGCGGCATTCTTGGTACCTCGATCTTATGGTTTGAGTATGACTGGGAAGCCGGCAGACCGTTGACGCCGCAGAGTTGGCGAGAATCGAGTCTTGCGTCAGTGACTACCCACGACCTACCTCCGACGTCTGGATTTCTTGCCGGGGCGCATATTGACCTTCGAGATCGTCTTGGATTATTGACCGAAGGACCGGGCAGCGAGCAGCAGAAGTTCAACGCTGAGATGGAATCATGGCGCACCACGCTGGTCAATCTGGACCTACTCGAGGCTGAAAGTCACGACCCTGAGGCGATCATTAACGCACTTCATTCCTTCCTCGGCCGGACACCCGCTCGATTGATACTCGCCGCGGTGCCAGACCTCGCCGGCGATCGGCGCATCCAAAACCAGCCCGGTACGTCCAATGAGTACCCCAATTGGCGGGTGCCGCTGACCGGACCGGACGGTTCAGCACTTTTTCTAGAAGACCTGTTAGTCAGTTCGCGAGCTAACCAGCTCGCAGCTCTCATGGCGGACCAAGTACGCCATCACGAGGTGGGCGTAGTCAAGTCCTAGACCATGATGCGGTCCGCGGTTTGTCACGCGCAGTGGCTACTGAGCCAGCCAACCATCTACTTTGCGCCTCCCTTGCTGCATTGGCCCTGACCGCTTCGGCCAATAAAATGCGAATCCATCCTCGCGCCAGAGATACCTGAAACTGCGCCAGAGTCGGTGAACGGTCAGTGCCATTGGATTCGCCAATAGCCATTACCGGCTTGCCGGTAGACCACCATTGCTGAGCGTGCGCTATGAGCGTTCAAACAGCGCGGTCGCCGGCGGCAAGGTAACGATGAATTGAGTATCGCCAGGCTCGCTGATCACAGCAACTTGTCCCCGATGCGCTTTCACGACCGCCATCACAATGGCTAAACCCAACCCAGTGCTGCCGTGTTGCCGCGAGCGCGACGTGTCGCCACGCGCAAACCGCTCGAAGATATTCGGTAAAAGATCGGGCGCAATTCCCGGCCCGTTATCAGCAACGGTGACAACGACCGACCCGTCAGCACGCTGCTGCAGCGACGTTGTCACCACGGTGCCCGGCGGGGTATGCGTCCGGGAGTTCGCGAGCAGATTTGCGATCACTTGATGCAGTCGTGCCTGGTCGGCATCGACCTCAACCGGCTCGTCAGGTAGCTCTAACTGGAATACATATTCCGGCGCGATGGTGTGCGCGTCGCTTACGGCGTTAACAATCAGCATGCTCAAGTCGACAAGCGTGAGCTCAAGTGGTCGGCCGGAGTCTAAGCGGGCAAGCAGAAGCAAGTCCTCCACGAGAATGGTCATCCGTGCACTTTCAGACTCAACTCGGCCGAGCGCATGTTGGACGTCGGGTGGTATGTGTTCGGTGCTTCGGCGGGTTAGCTCTGCGTATCCGCGAATAGCCGCCAGCGGTGTCCGCAGTTCATGACTTGCGTCGGCAACGAATGAACGAACGCGGGTTTCGCTTTGTTGCCTGGCATCAAGTGCATGACTCACGTGACTGAGCATCTGGTTGACTGCAGCACCGACCTGCCCCACCTCAGTACTCGGGTCTGCGTCACGAGCCTTCACCCGTTCGATAATTTGCACTTCGCCTTTATCCAATGGAAGTTCACTGACTCGCTTCGCTGTTGCCGCGACCCGACGCAGCGGACGCATCGACCAACCGATGATGGCGGTACTGACCAACGCCGACAAAATCAGCACTCCACCGGCGACGACTAGTTCGACAAGAATCAGTCGACGTACCGTGGCTTCGGATCCCCGCAATGGGATTCCGGTCACTCTAGTATCAACACCATAAGATTGCGCGGTAACCCGATAACGGCCCAACGGACCGAGATTGACCGACAGGATGCGGCCATTAGCGGGCACTCTGGCCAATTGCGCGATCTGCGCAGAACCGATGTCTTTCGGTTCACCAGAATTGTCCAAGACCTTCGCATTGATTATCTGCCCGTCGCGGATTAGTGCGCCGACGGTCCCCACTGCTTGACCGGGCTGCAATAAAAATCCGAGGCCCCGCTCGTTTTCTGGAGCGGTTTGCGTCGCTGACCGATCGGTACCACGAGCGGACCGACCCGCTGCTGAGTTAAGTTGCTGATCGACCTGTTGGGTCAAAAATCCTCGAAGAATTAGCGGTGTAACCACACCAATTATGAGGATCGCGCCAACCAAAAGGGCCGTTAAGCCGATCACCAGACGGCGACGCAGCGACCACTGCTTGTCGGTTCTGCGCCGAAGTAGTGGCATGGGACAGTTGCGCTATTCCGTCGGTTTTAAGACGTAGCCGGCGCCGCGCATCGTATGAATCATTGGCTCACGGCCCGCGTCAATCTTCTTGCGCAGATAGGAGATATATAGCTCAACAACGTTTGCCTGACCGCCAAAGTCGTAGTTCCATACTCGATCTAGGATCTGTGCCTTGCTCAGAACGCGCTTACGGTTGCGCATCATAAATCGCAGTAGTTCATACTCGGTCGCGGTCAGATTGATCTCGTCGCCGCCACGGCGTACCTCGTGGCTATCCTCATCGAGGGTCAGATCGCCGACAGTAAGCATCGAGTCGCCATCTTCGGTTGCCATGGTCGAACGACGCAGCAACGAACGTAATCGGGCAACAACTTCCTCGAGACTGAAGGGTTTTGTCACGTAGTCATCGCCGCCCGCGGTGAGGCCCGCAATTCGATCTTCGACGGCGTCCCTGGCGGTAAGGAAAAGTACTGGAATTCGAGCATCATTCGCCCGCATTCGACGCAGCACCTCAAGCCCGTCAAAGTCCGGCAACATGACATCGAGCACGACCGCATCGGGCTTGAAATCACGCGCGGATTTCACAGCTGCAGTTCCGGTTGCCGCTGTGGCTACATGCCAACCTTCATAGCGCAGAGCCATCGCGATCAGCTCGGACAAGGTGTTCTCATCATCGACAACAAGCACGCGGGGCGGCTCACCATCCGGACGTCGCAACTGCACTCTTTGGGGTGGTGACATGGTCTGCATCTCCTCAAGATGTGCTTCGATGCTACGCGCTAGCTAGGCCGATCCTGTGCGTATCCTATGAATCCCCGTTGCCGGCGCGGTTTGCGATCGCACGCGCACGCTCCAGAACCGGTCGATCCACCATA
>JBDTCL010000377.1:0-6401 GCA_039923595.1 Antricoccus sp.
GACGAAGTTGATCGCATTGAAGCTGGGCAGAAGTTGCCGACGAACCGGTAGCGGCGCGGTTTCGGGAAGGAGCGCGTGCAACCGCTCGACGGTGAGGAAGTCCGCGAGCCACGGATATGCGATGGCACTGCGGGTCCAGACCCCGACATTTGCTGAACCACCCTTATCACCGCTACGTGCGCCAATCACCCGACCGAGAGGTGCCCGTGATGTCGGGCCAAGTAGCGAACGGACGGAAACCGGGCCCTCAGGCACCGGCTGAAGATCTTGGGTGCGGATCGCTGCCGGAATGTCAGATAACGTGCCATCTGGCGCGGTCGCCACATGCGCAATTGAATCGGCGGGGAGGTAGGCGGAGACCAGAATGCCATAGGGCGAGGCATCGCCCGGCGGTGCGAAGGTATTGAAGCCAGGAATGCTGGCGAGGGCGTTTTCGATCGCCGCGTTCGACAGCGCCCGGCCGACGACCTTCTGGTCGCTATCACGGGCCACAAGATGCAACAACGCGCTCGCCGCTTCCTCGGTATCTGCGTCCTCGTGATCCGTGCGCGCTAACGTCCAGCGCAAATTTTCTGGTTGGGTGCGCAGGCTTGCAGCGAACTGAGCCTTGATGAGCTCAGCTTTTGCCGGGATATTGAGCCCGGTGAGTACAAAAGTCATTTCATTTCGGAAGCCACCGATTTGATTGATACACACCTTGTAGGTCGGTGGGGGAGGTTCACCAACGACACCGCTGACCTGGACACGATCTGGACCTGCCTGGGCAAGCCGGATTGAATCCAACCGGGTCGTCACATCTGGGCCGGGATAGCGTGCGTCGCCAATCTCATAGAGCAGTTGGGCGGTGACGGTCTCGACGGTCACGGCACCGTCAGTGTGTGGATGTTTGGTGATGACGCAGGAGCCGTCAGCGGCCACCTCGGCTATCGGATAGCCGGGGCGGATCAACTGGGGGATTTCATCGAAGAATGCGTAGTTTCCTCCCGTGGCTTGAGTTCCGCACTCGATGATGTGGCCCGCCACAACGGCGCCGGCCAGCGCGTCGAGATCGTCGTGCTGCCAGCCGTGGTGCCATGCTGCAGCACCGACGACAAGGGAGGCGTCAGTGACGCGTCCGGTGACGACGATTTGCGCGCCACTGCGCAGGCAGTGCGCGATTCCCCACCCACCCAAATAGGCATTAGCCGTCACGGGGTTTTCGACGCCGAGCTCGGCAGCGCGATCGAGGACGTCGTCACCACTCACCACTCCGATGCCTGGAGCGAGCCCAAGTTTGGCGGCCACCTTGTGCAGCGCTTCGGCGAGACCATGCGGGTTCAGCCCGCCGGCATTGACCACGATACGAACACCGCGGTCGAGTGCGAGACCCATGTTGTTTTCCATCTGGGTCAGGAAAGTTTTGGCATATCCGCCGTCAGGATTGCGTGCCTTGTCCTTGCCGAGGATCAGCATCGTCAACTCGGCGAGGTAGTCGCCCGTGAGTACATCCAACTGGCCGCCGGTCAACATGTCGTCCATAGCGCTCAGTCGGTCACCGTAATACGCCGAACAGTTGCCGATCCGCAGCGGCTTGCTCATCAGCCATTCCGTCCGCGGCCACTGCCAGGAGGTCCCGCGAATGCTTGAGCGATGTTGAGCCAAGTATCGGCATCAGGGCCGGTCGCGTGCACGTCGCAGTCGTCGCGATGACGCCGCTGGGTGGCGAGCAGACAAAAATCGATCGCACTGCCGGTGACGCGCTGCGAAGCAGAATCCTCACCGAAGACCCAGATCTGGTTCGAGGGGGATAACAACTCCATATAAAACGGCTCAGCGGGTGGTTGCAGATTATTCGCGGCGAAGGCAAAGTCGCGCGCTCGATAAGCGATATATGCAACATGCCGAATACGGTCAGTGGGCACCCGTTCAATATCCAAGCCGTCAGCGATATCTTGGCCGTGCGCCCACGTCTCCATGAGGCGCGCGGTCGCCATCGATAACGGATTCATCGGTGGACCGAACCAGGGGAGTTTGGTCCCAGCCGGAACGGCAAGTAAAGCCTCGGCGACCTCGTTGCGGCTTTGCCGCCAGGTCGCGAGTAGTTCATCGGGGTGTAGCGCCGCACCACTATCAGCTTGCTCATCGACGAGGTGCGGCGAGGAATGCCGCGAATCGAGAATTGCCTGCCAACGTTCGTTATCAGTCATCGCAGCGATGGCGGCTTGATCAGTCCAACGAAGATGCGCGATTTGATGTGCGATGCTCCATCCTGGCGCTGGGGTCGGCTCCTGCCAGCCCAGGACGCCGAGGGGCGCGACGAGTTCATCTAATGAATTGCCCTCATCGATGAGGTCACGAACTATTTCGGTTAGGTCTGCCATGGTGCACTCCGTCCGGGTCTGCGTGCATCGTCGCACTCAATCGCTATGCAAAGCAAGCACCAGTGCTTGGTTTGAGCGATGAAACCTAGGCACGCTCGCCGCTGCGGCGGCGAAGAGTGATTAGCGTGATTTCTGGTGGCGCGAAAATACGAAACGGTGGACCCCAGAATCCGGTTCCGCGACTGGTGTAAAGCAACGTTCGGATGCCGTGCCGGGACAGCCCATGAACCGCACCCTGCTCAAGTTTCACCAAGAGGTGAAACGGCCACATCTGACCACCGTGAGTATGACCGGACAATTGCAAGTCTGCACCGATGTGGACCGCATCGCGTATTTGTTTCGGCTGATGGGCAAGCAGTATCTTCGCCATCGTCGAGGGCACCCCCAGCACAGCCTTGTCGATATCTGAACGGTCCGCAGCTGGTCCTTTACCGGGCGCAGTGAGATCGTTGATCCCGATGATCGCCAGCTGAGCGTCCGCGGCACCGACGACCACATTCGAATTCTGTAGAACAATCCAACCGAGAGCGCGCATGTGCGCGACCCAGTGCGCCGCGTCAGATAAATATTCGTGATTGCCGGTAATGAAATATCGGCCCTGCGGCGCGACGATCCGACCAAGCTCGTCGACTGCCGCCTTGCGACGACCGATGTCGCCATCGGCCAGATCACCGGTATGTACGACGATCTGCGGTTGTAGTGCGTTCAGCCGATCCACCACCTTAGCGATCCAGGCGCGGCCAAGGATCGGCGAAAGATGCGTGTCGGTCAACTGGCCGATGGTGAGCCCGTCGAGCGTTGGCGGCAGCCGTTCGATGACGATTTCCCGCCTGCGAATTGGTGGCGCCGCCAAGGCGCGCACCATGCCATAAAGAAGCAGCACAACCACACTAGTTAGCACAAGCAGTGGCCACACCCGCTCGCGGAAATCACGATTCACGCCAACTAGGTACATCACTAGTACCGAAAGTTCGCCTATCACTGCCCAGGCAAACAACTGCCAGGTGATTCCCAGCCACACATCTGCAATGACCGCAGCGAAATCTAGGTTGCGTCCATGTCCCAAGAACATCAGCAGCGGAAGGACAACTACCCCCAGAGCGGCCAGCACCCAACCGATGACGGTGACCGCGCTGACCCACGATGGAGTCAGGACAAAGAATGTCAGCGGCAGCGCTTGCAGCAGCACCAGCACGACAATGATGATCGAGCCAAAGAGGATGACCCTGCGTAGTTTCAAACGGATCGGTGATTAGCGCGCTGTGTCAGGAGCGGGCTGGGTCTTCTCGACATCGTCAGGATGGCGCAACGAGTGGACAAGTTCGGGATTGCCCTTCATATAGTCCGGTCCCGCCTTGACGCCCCAGTAGTAAAGCAGGAGCGAACCTGCGGCCACGATCAGGCTATCCCACGGCTCACCGAACCAGGCGTGAGCACCAAACGTGCCGTCATAGGACATGATAAACCGCGATCAGATACACCACGAGCCAGAGTCCGCCCGTGAGGTCCAAGCGAGCAGACTTGTTTTTAATGCTCTGAGCGATGTACCACAACATTCCGATCGCCATGATTGGGATGGTTTCAGATAGTTTGTCCCATGGCGTCCAAAAGACGACCAGCGATGAGATCGCGAACGCTATTGGAGCGAGCACCTTGAGGCCCGGGATGGGTGTCACTTTGCTGCCGAGACCGACATTCCTGAAGGCGAAGAGGCTGACTGAGCCGATCGAGATCCGTGACCAGAGGCCCAGACCCTGTTTCAGATTGCCATCGTGGTCGATTGAAATGAGTTGGGTATCAGTCATCGATCAGCCCTCCTGTGCCGTAGTGACTGCGACAAACGTCCCGCGTTGCGCACCCCGTTCAAAGCTCTTGGCTGGGGCCGCCTTGGGCGGCGACCCCAGCCAAGAGCCATGCGTTACTGATCAGAAGACGGATTCGTTTGTGAGATGCAGCTTCGACATCTCGTCACGGACAGCCGCCTCATGCCGTGCGGCATCTTCTTTTGCCTTCTTCGGGCTCCAGCGTCCGGTCATGATGAACACGAACGGCAAGAACACGACTTGGCCAGCGAAGCAGACCCACCACCAGCGTTCCCACTGGCCAGGATTGTCCTTGACCGCTTGCTGAACTGCTGGTGCATTCTTAGCCAAATACGCCGCATCTTTCGGGGCGATCGGATTGGTGCCCAATTGCTGCAATCGGCCGACCGCTGCAGCCGGACCGCTCGCGACTCCAGAAGTAATCAGCTCCTTGACTGCTTCGGCGCCCGCGATTGGCGACGTCGGGTTGGCTTGGAGCGCCGCGAGGGTGTCTGGTTTCAGCGCACCGATCGTCTTGAGCTGCTCGGGGTACTTCGCAGCGATAGCGCTTACCTGAGCACCCTGGCTAACTAAGGTATCTACAGCCGGCAACGCGAATCCGAAGACGAACAGCGAGACGGTGACCACGATGCGAATTATCCAGCCCCAGATTGCCAAGCCGGTCGCCGTTGCGGCGGGATTGTGCTTTTCGACGGTCTCGGTGAACGACGCCATCCAGGCTGTGTATGCCATGCCACCGCCGACGCTCATCACGATCAGCAAAATAACCCAGGACGTGTAGGACGGCTGGCCACCGGCGGTGGCGCGCACTGCGAAAAATGCGCAGCCAATCATGCTGATGAGTCCGCCAAGGATCATGAAGGGTTTGCGGACCCGTGTCTTGTCAGACAAGAACCCGGTGACGACCAGTGCGAGGGCGTTGCAGGCCCAGTACCAGTTCGCCAACCCGTTGGCTTTCGCGGCCGAATAGCCAAATACGAGCGCCATGTAAAGCACGAAGAATCCGACCAAGATGTAGTAGAGCAGCAAAAAGACGCTGATCGCGAAGGCTGATCCGATGACGTCGAAACGCAGCATTTGCTTCCAAGGATTCTTGCTGACTTCCTCGAGATCGATGTCTTTCGCTCGCGCCTCGATCAGTACTCGGTCGTTCAGGCTGACCATGAGCTGATCGCGTAATTGGGGAGAAAGCTCACGCAACGTAACGAACGCAATGACGGCCACAACGAGACCGACGACGCCGCAGATTTTGAACTGGAATTGCCAGTCCGGATGCGCGTCCAAGGTGGCGCTCGACACGACCGTCACGACCAGGCTGCCAAGCACGGGGCCCAAGGTCCAAAAACCCATCGCGGATGCGCGACCAAGTTGCGGGGAGAAGTCTCGGATGAGGGCGGGAGTCGCGACTAACACGACACCCTCGACGATACTCAGTATCGCAAATCCGATGATGAAGGACGTCGTGCTGGTGGCGTTGGGCAGCCACAAAAGGATGATCAGGCCGGTAATGAATAGGCCGATGACGACAAGGTTCGCGCGGCCCCAACGATCGGCGAAGCCTGCCGCCAGTGAGGCGAATGCGCCGACCAGGTTGCCGATCACCGAGACGAATACGTAACCGGTAAAGGTGAATCCCAAGTCGGCGATGATCTTCGTCGATACGGCGCCGCCGATATACAACTCGTAATAAAGGATGACTGTCGCCAGCACCGTGATTCCGAGGTACAGAAACCGCCGGGAGGTGACCGGGTAGTGATTGAGTTTGCGGTCGACGAACCGGTTACCCCGAGATTCCGGTTGTGTCGGCGGCGGTTGGTGAGGTTGAAGTGTTTCGTCAGTGGGCGTGCTCATGAAAACCCCTCGAAAGTATGCCGACCTGTCCACAGTGACGGTCGCGCTGGTACATACGGTCGGTTCAGTCCGAATCGTTGTCAAGGCCTGACCCCTGAAAAGGCATAAACCGATATCACTTACTCACGGGCGCGTCACATTCGTGAAGTGATTCTGGTTGCTCGTGTGAAGTGGTTGATGATGCCTCGGAAAGGCCGCGGAATCGCTGCTAGAGGCCGTCACGGACTCTGGTGGACAGTCGTAACGCAATGCGATGCAGTGCTTGAGATCTCGCCAGAACTCCCCTGCGACAGCGGCGAATGAGCCGGGTTCCCAGTTCTCAGAAAATGACCGACACCATTGCGTCCACGGAATTGGACTCAGAGAC
>JBDTCL010000378.1:0-6427 GCA_039923595.1 Antricoccus sp.
GCTCATCAGCGGCATATCCCCATAGTTCATGACGAACCATTTCATGCAACCGCTCGGCGAAAGCCTCCGCGAGCCGGTCGGCTAATGACTCCAAAAGAATCGCGTTGTAGTCATCGAGTTCCGCGCGAAACTTCGCTACTCGCTCGCCGACCCCGAGCCCGGCGGTTACCGCGAATGCGCCGATATAGTCGGCAATACCGGTGGACTTCGGAGCAATGAAATCGGCCATCGACTTGTTCGGCACACCCTCGCGATGTGCCCCTTGCTGACGCAAGGAATGGGCAACCGCACGAATCTCGCTGCGCGTCTGATCGGTATAGATCTCGATATCGTCTTCGACCGCATTGGCGGGGAAAAAACCGACAACCCCATTAGCGCGGATCCATTTTTGCTCAATGAGTTGATCGAGTAACTCTTGACCATCAGCCCACAATCTGCGAGCTGCCTCACCGCTGGCTGGATTGTTCAGAATATCCGGGTAGCGACCTTTCAACTCCCACGAGTTGAAGAACGGTTGCCAGTCGATGTATTTGCGAAGGGTCTCGAGGGGGTAGTCGTTTAGGCTGCGGGTAAAGGACCGCACCTGGCCCCCACGATGATCACCGGACGGTCCGGCACCGAAATCGGCAGCCTGACGCATGAGCATTCTCGGACGAGTTGGTTGATACCCGGTCCAGTCAATCGTCGGCGCTGCTGCTATCGCCGCGCGATAAGGAATTAACGGACGCTCAGTTGACTTTGCGGCATGCCGCTCCCGAATCGAGTCGTAGTCCTTCTTCACCCCCGCCATGAACGCCTCACTTCGCTCGTCCGATAACAACGACGATGCAGTTGTCACCGAACGCGACGCGTCCTTCACCCAGACGACGTTGCCGTGATAACGCGGAGTGACCTTGACTGCTGTGTGCGCTCGTGACGTAGTGGCGCCACCGATCAGTAGCGGGATATCAAAACCTTGGCGCTCCATCTCGCTGGCGAGGTTCACCATCTCGTCTAATGACGGTGTGATCAGGCCAGAGAGTCCAATAATATCAGCCTTCTCCGCGATGGCAGTGTCGAGAATTTTTTGAGCCGGAACCATCACGCCGAGATCAATAACTTCAAAATTGTTGCACTGCAACACCACACCAACAATGTTTTTGCCGATATCGTGCACATCGCCCTTAACCGTCGCCATGACGATCTTGCCGTTTGTGTGTGCCGCATCGCCCGGTTTACGTTCGGCTTCGATGAATGGAATGAGGTGCGCTACCGCTTTTTTCATCACTCGGGCCGATTTAACTACTTGTGGCAGGAACATCTTGCCGGCGCCAAAAAGGTCACCAACGATGCCCATGCCGTCCATCAAGGGCCCCTCGATGACGTTCAAGGGCCGCTCTCCCTGGGCTGCCAGTTCTTGTCGCATCTGCTCGGTATCTTCAACCACGAACTCGTCGATGCCTTTGACGAGCGCATGAGAGATTCGTTCGCGAACTGGCAGTGCACGCCATTCTTGAACAGTTTGCTCCACGGGCTCATCACCGGTGTTGAACTTCGTCGCAATCTCGAGCAGTCGCTCCGTTGCATCAGGTCGCCGATTGAGTACGACATCTTCGATACGGTCTCGCAGGTCAGGATCGATATCGTCGAATACCACAAGCGCACCAGCGTTCACGATGCCCATATCCATGCCGGCACGGACTGCGTAATACAAGAACACCGCGTGAATTGCTTCCCGGACGCGATTATTGCCACGGAAGGAGAACGACACATTTGACACGCCGCCAGAGATTCGCACGCCAGGAAGATTTCTCTTGATCCAGCGAGTTGCCTCGATAAAGTCGACGCCATAGTTGGCGTGCTCATCAATTCCGGTTCCGATCGCGAATATGTTCGGATCGAAGATGATGTCGTGCGCGGCCATCCCGACATCCTCGGTGAGAATGCGGTAGGCCGTGGCGCAGACATCTTTACGTCGTTGCAGCGTGTCCGCCTGACCGTTTTCGTCGAAGGCCATCACGACCACCGCTGCGCCATATTTGCGGCATAGCGTCGCTTGTTCGATAAAGGCCGGAATGCCTTCTTTCATTGAGATCGAGTTGACGATCGGTTTGCCTTGAACGCACTGCAGACCGGCCTCGATGACTGCCCACTTGGATGAATCGATCATCATCGGCACCCGGCTGATGTCAGGCTCGGAGGCAATTAGTTTGCAGAAACGGTCCATCGCCGCAATCCCATCGATCATCCCTTCGTCCATATTGACGTCGATGATCTGTGCACCTGCCTCAACTTGCTGCAGGGCCACATTGAGCCCGGTGGTGTAATCCCCTTCTTTGATCAGCCTACGAAAACGAGCCGAACCGGTGATATTTGTCCGCTCACCAATATTGACGAACAGTGAATCCTCATCAATGATTACCGGTTCTAGTCCCGACAACCGAGTCGCAACGGCCACAGTGCTGGGGACCCGCGCCTGGGCTTGAGCGGCAACTTGCGCGATCGCAGAGATGTGCTCGGGAGTCGTCCCACAGCAGCCGCCGAGAATGTTCACCAATCCGTCGGCAGCGAAACCCTCGAGCACACCAGCCATCGACTGCGGCGACTCTTCATATTCGCCGAAAGCGTTGGGCAAACCTGCGTTGGGGTAACAGGAGACAAAGCAGTCGGCCAACCGAGACAATTCAGCAATATACGGGCGCATTTCCACAGCACCCAGGGCACAGTTGAGTCCGACGCTAATCGGTTGCGCATGCCGCACGCTGTACCAAAATGCCTCGGTGACCTGACCGGAAAGTGTTCGTCCTGAGGCATCGGTGATCGTGCCGGAAATCATGATCGGCCAGCGTCGTTCGCGCTGTTCAAACAGCGTCAACAACGCAAATATGGCGGCCTTTGCGTTGAGCGTGTCGAAGATGGTTTCGACCATCAGTACATCGACGCCGCCGTCAACAAGCGCATTGGCCTGTTCTAGATAGGCGCCGACCAGTTCCTCATACGAAGTATTGCGCTCACCCGGATCGTTGACATTCGGCGAGATCGAAGCAGTTTTGTTGGTCGGTCCAAGGGCACCAATCACATAACGAGATCGACCATCTTCAGCTTGAGCGCTGTCGCAAGCCTCGCGGGCCAGCTGCGCGGAGGCGAAGTTCAACTCATATGCCAGATCACTCATACCGTAATCGGCCAGCGAAATGCGTTGCGCGTTGAACGTATTGGTCTCAACCATGTCCGCGCCAGACGCGAGATACTGCGAATGAATCTGCCGAATTACTTCGGGCTGAGTCAACGACAGCAGGTCGTTATTGCCTTGCAAATCCGATGGCCAGTCGGCGAATCGTTCGCCGCGATAATCAGCCTCACCAAATCGGTGTTGTTGAATCATCGTGCCCATGGCGCCGTCGAGAATCAGGATCCGCTCGCTAAGCTCAGCACGCAGTTGGTCGGTATGGTCGGGTGCAATCACTTCTTCAGTCTATTCGCTGCAACGCTCCCACCTTGACAGCCGGGAACGTAGTGTTGACGGGTGGACGAAATTGACGACTTGCCCGTACTGACCCGGCCGATCGTCATCGGCGCTTTCATCGGCTGGAACGATGCGGCTGATGCCGCTACCGCAGCGATCGAGCATCTGGAGCTCACTTGGGACGCTCGCCCACTCGCGGTGATCGATCCGGAGGAGTACTACGACTTTCAGGTCAATCGGCCGCGAGTGTCGTTGAAGGACGGTGTCTCCCGGCGGATCGAATGGCCAAGTACCCAATTCTCGGTATGCCGGCCGCCCGGTGCCGACCGCGACGTAGTGTTGATGCGCGGTCCTGAGCCAAACATGCGATGGCGCGATTTTTGCGCTGAGATCCTTCAATTGTGTCTCGATCTTGGGGTCGAGACGATAATCACCCTCGGCGCCTTACAGACCGACATGCCCCACAGCCGGCCCGTTGTCGTCAGCGGCACTGCCTACGACGCGGAGTCAGCCCGCAGGTACGCCCTCGATAAGTCGCGATATGAAGGTCCTACGGGGATTACCGGCGTGCTGCAAGATGCCAGTGTTCTTGCCGGTATTCCGGCAATCTCATTCTGGGCCGGTGTGCCGCACTATCTCGCCGCACCGCCCAACCCCCCAGCGACCCTAGCGCTACTGCATCGTCTCGAGGATGCGCTCGATCTCCCGGTGCCTGTCGGCGCTCTGCCGGAGCAGGCTGATTCATGGTTGGAGAGCGCTAATTCGATGACCCAGGACGATGCAGAAATTGCTGAATACGTCAAAGCTCTCGAGGAGCACGTCGCACAGGAAGCTGAGGCTCCTAGTGCCGAGTCCATCGCTTCGGATTTCGAAAGGTATTTACGCCGCCGCGGCCCTGGCGCCCCAAGCTAACCGCGCCGTCGGCAGTCTGCAGTGAATAGTCCCTAGAGTTTAACGCCGAGCAATCCATCAACGGCCGCCTCGATTGACCGACCACCGCCGCCATCAACCTCGTCGGTCGCCCAATCATCAATGAGGCGAAGGACGCTTGGCGTATCTAGATCGTCGGCTAACCGCTCGCGCATTTGAGCGATGACGATCTCCGAACCGGCACCGCCGCGCGTGATCGCCGAGCGCCAGCTATCGAGCCGCTCTTGCGCCTGCGCGAGTAACGCCTCGCTCCAGTCCCGATCCGCGCGGTAATGCCCGGCGAGGATGCCCAGTCTGATCGCCATCGGATCGACACCGCGCTCGCGCAATCGCGAAACGAATTCAAGGTTGCCTTTGGACTTCGACATTTTTTCACCATCAAGCTGAATCATTCCGGCTTGGGTGAAATGTCCCGCGAACGGCGCTTCTCCGGTAATGACCTCGGCATGCGCGTTGGAATACTCATGATGCGGGAAACGCAGATCTGAGCCGCCCCCTTGCACGTCTATGGTCGTGCCAAGATACTTCAGGGCGATCGCAGCGCACTCAACATGCCAGCCTGGTCGTCCAGCACCCAACGAGCTTGCCCAGTACGGCTCGCCCTCACGACGACCGCGCCACAGGAGCGGATCTAGCCGGTGCCGCTTGCCAGCCCGGTCCGGATCGCCACCGCGCTCAGCAAAGAACTCCAACATGGTCGCTTCGTCGTACCGACTGACATACCCGAAATTCGGAATGGACCGGATGTCGTGGTAGTAATCGCCGGTCCCATCGTCGAGTTGATACGCCGCGCCGCGCTCGCGTAACTCGATGACAGCCTCAGAGACGATATTCATTGACTCCACGGCGCCGATGTAATGATCAGGCGGTATCACGCGCAGAGCTTGCATGTCTTCGCGGAAGAGTTCAGTTTGAGCAACCGCGAGCGATTGCCAATCGACCCCGTCACGTTCTGCGCGCTCCAGTAGCGGATCGTCGATGTCAGTGACATTTTGGACGTACCGCACCTGTCCCCCAGCATCTCGCAGTTGGCGATTGACCAGATCGAAGGCGACATAAGTAGCCGCATGCCCTAGATGAGTCGCGTCATAGGGGGTAATCCCACAGACGTACATGCGATACTGCGCCTGAGTGGGCACCGGGGTCACGGCGTCCAGAACGCTCGTATATAGCCGCAACTGAGGTGGTTCGCCGGGGATAGCCGCAACTGCAACATCGTTCCACGATTCCATATCGCCGAGCGTAGCGGTCGACCAATTATGTTTTCATAGGACGTCACGCGCACTGGGCATGACGCGCGACTAGGACGGTCCGAGCGGCGTTAAAAAGGTGGATATGGGATGGACGGCCAGTCTTCTGACGGTAGCGGATGGATCCCCGACTGCAACATTCTCTCGACTCGGCGCCTCGCGCAACGCACTTCAGTACGCGTCAAATGTCGCGCTAAGCGCTCACCCCGATCGCTCGCGAGTCCGGCGCGTAGGGAATCCAAGATAGTTAGCGCATCATCGGTTAGTGATTCACCAGCCCAGTGCCACAAAACCGTCCGTAGCTTGTCCTCGGCCCCGAAACTCACGCCATGATCAATCCCATACACCGGGCGGTGGCTGAGCGGCTCAAGCCCAGGCATCGGGATCAGATGACTGCCTTTACGATCAGAGTTGTTGATGACTGCATCTAGCACCGCGATGCGACGTAATTGTTCACCTCGAGAATTGACCAGGTCCAGCAAATCGACGTTTTCATCGCCATCCATCCACAGTTGGACCATTCCAGAACCCAGCGGACCATCACGCAGCACGGTCGGCGGTATCAAGCCCCAGCCGGTCGCAGCGCTAATTTCGTAGGAGGCCAGTTCGCGTCCTGCGAGGGTGCCGTCGGGATAATCCCATAATGGTCGCTCGCCCATGACTGGCTTATAAACGCAATGCCCCTCGCGCGAGTCTGTTTCGATTGTGCACAACAGGGTGGCATTGCTCGCTTGGCGAAGCCGTCCAATCACCGTGATTTGCGCGCTGGCCAAGAAGTCGAGATCGGTGCAGTCCTGCGACC
>JBDTCL010000379.1:0-17630 GCA_039923595.1 Antricoccus sp.
AACCACTCGTCTTGAGCATTGATGACGTCAGCTATTACGAGTACATGACCGGCAAGGGCTTCGCGACGAATCTCGTCACTACGGCGGACGGCAAGGTGCTCAGCACGTATACCGACGCGGTGGGAAACACCACGCAGGGCAACTACGACGTGATGCCAATCGTCGATGACTTCATTCGGCAGCATCCGGACTTCTCCTACCGCGGAGACAAGGGTTCGATCGCGCTCACCGGGTACAACGGAATCCTCGGTTACCGCTCGAGCGTCACGACCTACGGCGATACGCAGACGACCAAGGACGAAGGGGCAAAGGCTAAGGTCGTCGCCGATGCGCTGCAGGCAGAGGGCTGGAACTTCGCCTCGCACACCTGGGGCCATATCAATCTGACCGAGAGCAGTGTCGCCACCATCACCGCCGATGCCAAGAAATGGGACGCCGAGGTGCGGCCGCTGATCGGGGACACTCCTGAGCTGATCTATCCGTTCGGCGCCGACATCTCCACGGTTACTCCTTATTCGAGCAGTAATGCGAAGTTCAATTATCTGTACAACACCGAGAAATTCCAGTATTTCTTCAATATTGATGCATCGCAGGAACACTGGATGCAGTTGAGTGCTGGCAGTGTTCGCCAAGCGCGGATCAATATCGACGGGATCACGCTGCAGAGGTCTCTTGACGGCAAGACGAACGTCCTGAAACAGTTCTTCGATCCACAATCGACAGTCGATCCGGCCCGTCCGCTACCCCGGCAGTAGGGATTCGCCGGCAAGGCAGATGGCTGAGCCGACTACGGTGCGAGATCTGCACGATGCCGTCGCGGGCACACAACAGTCCATAGGGCGTGACCAACCGGTGGTGGGGACGTGACGCGCGCGCCGCTGGGCGGCATCTCACGAAGTCCATTAGAGGCAGAACTCGTTGCCTTCGGGATCGGCGTATGTCACCCACCTATGCGGGCCTTGATTGCCCTCGTGCAGCTTGCGCGCGCCACGCAGGACGAGCGCCGCGTGCTCTGCATCGGTCGGCGCGTCAGCGGATCGCAGATCGAGGTGCACCCGGTTTTTGACTGACTTAACTTCGGGCACTAATTGGAACAAGATCCGCGGCGCCGCTGCCAACTCGGCCGGTGGATTGATTGCCGCTCCGGCGGTCCACACCAGGACACCGTTGTGTGTCATGGTCTGATCGTCGGTGGCATAGCCTTGGTCAATCATCGACCGGATGAACGCTTCGTCGCTGGGCTCGACTATCCAACCGAGCGTCTGTGCCCACCAGTCTGCGAGATCATGCGGCTGCTCGCTATCGATCGCAATCTGCACTGAATACGTCATGCCCGCGATGGTATGAGATCCCCCCGACAGCCGTGCAACTCCTCAGCGAACGATGACGACCTTGAGCCGAGCACTCGCTTGACGCAGTGCCTCGACGTACGCCTCGGGCACCTGATCGAACCCGAATACCGAAGTCACCAAAGCGCTCAACTGCGGATATTTCGCGAGATATGCGACCGCCTCGGCGAGCGCGTCGCGGCGGTGTTGGGTATCAGCGGACATCAAGGTGAGGTTTTTGCGAAAAATCGATAGGTAGTCGATCGGATAGATTTGCTCGTCGGGGACACCGAATCCGTAGATGATCCCAGCCATTGCCGCAATCTGAATCGCGTCATTTAAGGTGCCCGCCTGATGACCGACCGCCTCGATGACGATGTCGAATCGATCCCCTGCGGCGAGGCGTTCGGCATAGTCCGCCGAGGTGCTGCGTACGACTTCGTCCGCGCCCAGGGTTGCCGCAATAGCGGCTCGGTCTAAGGAATCGATCCCCACGACGACTTCAGCTCCACTGGTGCGCAGCACTTGGGTGAAAAGCAGCCCGATCGGTCCCAGCCCGATCACGGCGCAGCGCTTGGCAGAAACCGCACCGATTCTGCGCACCGCGTTGATGATGCACGCCAGCGGCTGCAGAATCACCGCTTCGGCCGGGGAGAGGTCCTCCGGCACGGCGTATAGCCCGGCTGCTTCGGTGACGATGTATTCGCACAATCCATCGAAGTATGTGGCCCAGCCGACCATGCGTTGACCGGCCTGCACATAATCCGATCGTGATTCCTGGACGATTCCGACAATTTCGTGACAAGGCTGGCCAGGCCGCAACCAATCTCCATCAAGAGTTCCCGGAAACGGAAATTTTTTGCCGCGCGCGTACGGGGCGTCGCTGCCACAGATGCCTGCCGCCTCGACTTTGAGAAGCACAAAACCATTTGGAATATCGGCTGGTTGTGGCCGGGTGACGTCCTTTTCGCGAAATTCCAAGGGCGCCGTCATCGTCCACGCGCGCATTTGCTGACTCATTCTGCCTCCTTTGGCGTGTGGCTAATGATGATCGTCGGCGCTACCAGCGCGTCGTCGTGAATCGTGAACACTGTTGATCCCGGTTTGCGTCCAGACTTCAGCTCGCCGACTGATATTCCGGCAGCCGCGAGTCGCGCATGCAGGACCTCGATTTGGGTGGTTCGCCACGCCAGGCCCCACAACACATCGTCGGCATCCAGATCTTCCGACCGGCTAACAACTTCGACGATCGCCGAACCGCACCGGAAGAACAGCTGACGCGCACCCCAACTTTGACTGCGGTCAAGTCGCAGATCGAGGCCAAGTCGGCCGCCATATAACGCAACGGCGCGCTCCACATTGCCGGTATTGATCACGAGGTGATCCAGTTCGAGCGGGTCGCTGCTGTCTGGCTGTGCGGTGCCAACTGACATCGATATTCCCGACACACTGCATCCCGCAGGATCGCCCTCAAAAACAAGCCCACGTCGTCCCAGTTGTCGAATGGCCGCTGCGACCTCATCGACAGCGAACTGAACCGATACGATTCCGGCACCCTCACCGACCTCGACGGCAACGTTGGCGCAGCGCAACGGATCATCGTCGGCGACCTCGAATAGCGTTCGGTACGCCTGCTGTGTCCGCCGTGGGTCTGGCGAACCGATTGCGACGGCGCCGATCCCAACGATCGTGGTATTGGTCATGGTGATACGCAATCAGAACCCACGGCATCCACCTCAGGCGACCCCTGCTGGCAATCGCTAGGCAAGATGATGTAACCGGGTCAGTGGCAATCGGGTCGCATGATGCAGCGGCACTGCCACCCCATCGATGAGAACCGGATCTGGGGAGGCGAATATGTCGACATGCGGATTGCTGGTATTCATCAACATATCGCTCGAGGACAGCCCCCGCGCGCCGGAAATCGGGGTGTACCGGTGGCCTCGAGGCAACGCCTCGCGTGCCTTGCGATCGGTCAAACATTCTTGCGAGAGGAAGATATGCGACAACCGCGCTGGGGCGCTGCCTTTACCGCCCCAGTAAGGCAACATGCGGCGTGGTTGGGGCAGTCGAGTCGAGCCAGAGCCGGACCCCGTAGCACCCCATGCCACGAAGCCTGACTTCACGACAAGTTCTGGCGCGGCACCAAACCATGCGGGATTCCACAGCACGATGTCAGCAATCCGGCCCGGCTGCACCGAGCCGACACTTTGCGCCATGCCGTGCGCCACCGCCGGATTGATGGTGAGCTTGGCCAGATAACGCAGGACCCGTGCGTTGTTGGCAAATTCGGGCCCGATCTCACCGGCGAGAGTGGCTTGAACATGCGCAAGTTGCCAGGTGCGGCGGACCGTCTCAGCGATCCGTCCCATACCGAGGCCATCTGAGTTGATGATGCTGATCGCGCCAAGATCATGTAACCGGTTCTCGGCTGCGATTGCGTTTTCACGGACGCGCGATGAGGCGATTGCGACATCACTATCGAGGATTACGTGGCCGCGATGCACGGTCATGGTCATCGGCAAGAGCTCGGCGACAGTTGATGGAGTGAGCGGCAACGTCGGCGTGGTCGAAGAGGTGAGTACGTGCGGCTGCTCGACGATCCGCAGCAAGTCAGGATGACCGCCGCCGCCTTCGACGTGGTAGGCATGCACGGTTCTACCAGCGGTGGCATCGAGCGTGTCACTCAGATATCCCGCCTCATTCAAGGTGTCGGTATGCAGCGCGACGGGGAGGTCTGCGGCTTCGGCAACACCGAGACAGGTGTCGATGATCCGAGGCGTCGCACCCCAATCCTCGTGCACCTTAAACCCGCCGCAACCACTCAGTACCGCCTCTTCAAGCAGGTGGGGGGAGCTTGAGGATCCGCGGGCGAGGAACGCCGCATTGATCGGCGCATGTGACCACGACTCGATGAGCGTATGCAGATTTGTGCGCGGGTTTGCCCCGACATCCCAGACGCCGCCGATGCCCATCCCGACGAGGGTGGTGACACCAGTTGAGATAGCTGCCGGGACGAGCTCAGCGTTGGAGAGGTGCACATGTGAATCGACAATGCCCGGCGTGGCGATCAATCCTTCGCCGGTGATCATCGCAGTATGCGCATCAACTTCAAGTTCGATGCCGGACTGCAGCTCGGGATTACCGGCACGACCGACGCCGACGATCAGGCCGTCTTTGATGCCGATATTCGTTTTCCGAACCCCGATCGTGGGGTCGATCAGCACCACTCCGAGGATCACCATGTCCAGCTTGCTCGCCCGATCAGCCGCGGCGCTCACCGAGGCACCCTGCCGCGCGGTTTTGGCGCAGCCGCCGATCAGCTCCTCACCAGGTTCGGTGTCATCGGCATCAATCTGAACCCACAGGTCGGTATCGCCAAGCTGAATCCGATCACCGGTTGTTGGTCCATATAGCGAGACATAGTCCCGGCGATCCATGCTGCTCATACCCGGTCCCGCACAATCTGCACGATCTGGACGGTTCGCCGTACGCCAGGATCGATCCGAATCGCGACGCCAGCAGCCACATCGAGCCGATAATCGGCCGGCTCGTCGGTGATCACCTGCAATGCTGGATTCAGCTGATCCAGCGGCACATGAGAGGACACCCAGATAGGTAACGGACCGGTGTTGTGCAGCTCGGCAGCAGCACGCTGGCGGCCCGGCGCCAACTCAATGTCACCGTCGCCGAGCCGGATCTCGCCGGCACCGGCGGGTGGACCGAAGGGCGCGCTCACACTCACCAGGACGGTGCCATGCGGAAACAGCGCTTCGATCTGAATGATCGGCACGGCTGCGCAGACACCGGGCAGCAGCGCATCGGCAGGCACTACTTCCTGTGCGCGAGCTATGACTTCCTCGAGCGGCAGATCGTCCCACGCCCACTCCTGAATCTCATCGCACAACAGCGCGATCGCCTCTGTCGCGCCGATTTTCGACCCTCTCGCAATCCGGCGTCGGGCAAGATCTGCTGCTGCTGCGATCAGCAACCGCTCTTGTTCTCGTGGGCTCAAGTGCATGAGGTCAACTCCATCCCGCTAACGGTGCTCAAGTCCTACTATCCTCGATCCCGTGCCCGACATTGGTTTGACCCTGACCGCTCGCCTTACCGGAGCAGCTCTCGACGTGCGCCGCGGCATTGTGCGGATGCACCGGGATGTGATGGCCGCGCTTGACCTGTCGGCGTGGGATCCGGTTCGATTGACCGGCAAAAGAGAGTCCGGAGCAATTGTCGCTGAAGGCGGTGCCGACGTGCCGCCGGGTATTTTGGTCGCAGACGATCTCACGCTAGGCAATCTCGGCCTTATCGATGGAACCGCAGTACAAGTCGCCGCGACCCCGCTCATCGAAGCACGCTCGATCGAGCTTGCTGGGGATGAAACGCTCACCCGCACCATCAGCCCGGACATGCTGCGCCGCGCGATCCTCGGCAAGATCGTCACTGCCGGAGACAACATATCGCTCCTACCACAAGATCGCGCGGTGAATAATTACCTCACTCCTGCCGAGCTTGAATCCACCCGTCGTGCACTACGAAGTGCAATGGGGATGGGATATACGACGACCCTGGTCACCGTGACCAGGGTCGATGCCACCGGACCGCTGCTGGTCACCGCTGGCACAGCCGTGTCATGGCGCGGCGGCTCAAGCGCCCCAGGGTGGCCGGGTACGACAGGATCGGCAGGATCGTCAAGTGGTCTATTTACGGTGAGTCCGGCTACTCGGGCCAAGCTGTTCGAACCTGCCGCCGATGCGCGAAGCGGCGCCCCGGGAACCGACCAGCAGGTCCAGGCACAAACTAAAGCTCAGGCCGCGGCTGTACCCGCGCAAATCATCGCGCAAGCGGCCGAAACAGCCCAACGCACGATCAGCGAGGAGTCGCCCCAACTCGACGAATTACCGGGGGTCAAGGTCCAGGCCAACTCGCTGAAGGAATGGCTTGATCTAGGTTTCCATCACACTGACGTACTTGACCGGCTCGGATCCAAACCGCAGTTGGGAATTCTGCTTGGCGGCCCGCCTGGGGTCGGTAAGCGAACGATGGTTCGGACCGTCGCCCGCAACGTTTCGGCAAGCGTCGTTGAGTTGTCGGCACCGTCGGTGGCGGCTGTCGAAGCTGGCTCGGCTGCGACGGCGTTGCGAGAGGCAGTCACCGCGGCCGCTCAGCAAGCACCGGCGATCCTGCTCATCCAAGATGTTGAAGCGCTTGCACCGCGAGATGACCCGCAGCCGCTGTCGCGGATCTTTATCGACCTCATCGCGCATACGATCGACACCGGCAAAGTCGCTGTCGTCTGCACCACTGCACGGCCAGAAGAAGTCTCCACCGAGCTGTTGCGACCTGGCGTCCTGGATCATCAGTTGTCCATCCCGTTACCCGATCGCAATGGTCGTCAGGCGATTCTTGAAGCGATCACGAAACCGGTACCGCTAGCTAGCGATGTGCACCTTGATGAGATCGCCAGCCGAACCCCCGGGTTCGTGACCGCCGATCTAATTGCTTTGCGACGGGAAGGCTCAGTTCGTGCCGCTCTGCGCCAGCGCGACTCAGACAACCCCACCATCTCCCACGCAGATCTCATCGGCGCGCTGGATGTCGTTCGCCCCACGGCGATGGCGGAGTCCTCGTTAGAGGTTGCTCGCGTGACGCTCGATGATGTGGGCGACATGGTCGAGGTCAAAGAAGCTCTCACCGAAGCGGTGCTATGGCCGCTGCAGTATCCGGACACCTTTGAGCGGCTCGGTATCAGTCCGCCGCGCGGAGTTTTGCTTTATGGCCCGCCCGGCTGCGGTAAAACGTACCTGGTCAAGGCCATCGCCGGTTCTGGACAGACGAACGTCATGAGCGTCAAGGGCGCCGAGCTGCTCAACAAATGGGTCGGCGAAAGTGAGCGAGCCGTGCGCGAGCTATTCCGTCGCGCCAGACAAGCGTCCCCCACATTGATCTTTATGGACGAAATTGATGCCTTAGCGCCGCCGCGCGGCCAGGGTACTGATGGCGGAACGACCGATCGGGTCGTCGCTTCGCTTCTCACCGAACTCGATGGTGTCGAATCGTTGAAGAATGTGGTCGTGATCGGCGCAACAAACCGGCCTGACTTGGTCGATCCTGCATTATTGCGACCAGGCCGGCTTGACCGGTTGATCTATGTACCGCCGCCTGATGCCGACGGACGCGCCGAGATCCTCAAAGCGGCGGCCCGTAATACGCCAATCACCCGTGGGGTCAATTTGGTCGCGCTTGCCAAAGATCTCGACGGTTATTCCAGCGCCGACTGCGCTGCACTCGTGCGTGAAGCTGCCTTAGTGGCGATGCGACGCGATATGAACGCGCCAAGGGTAACAAAGACCGATTTTGATCGCGCCCGCAAAAATATTCGACCGTCGCTCAATCAGGATCAAGTTGATTGGTTGGCCAATTACGCCAAGGAGCGCGAGAAGGCCTAGCAGCTCTCAGCCCTGACCGATACCAAGCTGAAGGTCGATCTGCATCCGCCGCCCACCGCGCACGATGAGCCTTCGGCGTAGGGCTGTTCTCGGTTAACCCCTCAGCTCAGCTGGATTGAGGATCCCAGTCGCCGGTCGCGACGATCACTAAGCCGTCATACTTCAGTGAGCTCGGTGTCTGTGCGACCTGCGTGAGCTTGGGAAAATCGGATTTCAATGCCGCTGCCGCGGCTTGCGCATCGGAATTGTCCGCAGGGTAATAGATCGTGCTCACCGACACGGGCGCAGTGGTGAGGTTGCCGACTTCGGCCACGGTCCAACCCTTTGTTTGCAACGCGTCTCGTATCCGGCCAGCGAGGCCCGATGCACCGCCCGCATTGAGCACCGTGACCGGCAGTTTCACCGCTGCGGCGGCACTCGAAGGCGACGAGCTTTTGCTGGTCGCTGATTTCGTCGCTGACGAATTGGAAACTGATGCCGCAGGCCCCGAGCTTTGAGCGCTGGGTGAGGCAGAGCGGGCTGGGACCGTTCCCGCCGAGGTAACTTTCGATTTGGCCGAGGTCCCGCCTAGGTTACCGGTAAGTCCGGCCACTCCAAAACCGATCAGTAGAACGCCGGCGATGGCTGCGAGCGCGCCATAGAGCTTACGGCGACGTATTTGGACAACAGTGAGCATCGCTAGATGCTATTCGGGTTCCAGCCCAAGCCGACGCGCGGATCGGGCACGCTGACGGGTAGCACGCTGACGCCGCAGTCGCTTGACGACCATCGGATCGACAGCGAGCGCTTCTGGCTTATCAACAAGGGCGTTGAGAACCTGGTAGTACCGCGTGCCGGACATATCGAACAAGTCTTTGATCGCTTGCTCTTTCGCGCCAGCAAACTTCCACCATTGGCGTTCGAAACCCAAAATGTCGCGATCGCGGCGTGACAGTCCGTCGATAATGTCCGGTTCGGCCTCAGGGGCGGGCTGCGAAGCGGCGTGCGCGTTGTCCATACGACCTCGTTTTTGGCAGAACTACAAGCATGTCATTCAACTCCCTTATTGTGCCACGCGCGCGCCCCAACGGCCTAACCCGTGCGGTGCGTCAAAGACGAGAATTGCCCATATTCGCGGCGATTCATCGCACTGTCGGCTCGCTGACGCCCGCTGCGACCTCACCCGTCACACGCGTCACGACAGTCCCTGCTGCACGGTTGCGACGAACAGCGCGAATCGCATCAGTGGTGAACAAAATCAGCGCGACCCAGACCATCGCAAACCCGATCAATCGCGGCAGCGGCATTGGCTCATGCAGTACGAAAACGCCGATCGCCAATTGCATGATCGGATTGATGTACTGCAAGATGCCCAGCGTGGTCAGTGACACCACCTTGGCGCTGACCGCGAATAGCAACAGCGGTATCGCTGTCACCAATCCGCTCAGCAGGACAAGAACGAGGATCCCGATACCGTGCTGGGCAAACTGCAGGCCACCACCCCGCGTCCCGATCAGCGCCAGTGTGATGAGTGCGGCCGGTGCAAGAACGAGGGTCTCCACCATCAGCCCGGTCAACGGCGCGAGGGGCGTCAGCTTCTTGAGCAGGGAGTAAAGCGAGAAGCTGCACGCTAGGATCAGCGCGATCCACGGTGGTCTGCCAGCTTCGATCGTCAGCACGATCAAGGCGGCGGCCGCGACACCCAGCGCGACCCATTGAATCACTCTGAGTCGTTCGCCAAGAATGCTTACTCCGAGCGCTATGGCGACCAGTGGCGTCGTGAAATAGCCGAGTGAGCCGTCGATGGCGTGCCCAGAATTGACCGCGAGAATGTACACGCCCCAGTTGATCGCAATCAGTACTGAGGCTGCGGCAAGCACCAGGATGTCGCGACGCTGTGCGAATGCTTTTTTAATCTCACCCCACCGGCGAAGTGCCACGATCAGCACACCAACGGTGAGCATCGCCCACGCGATCCGCTGCGCTAGTAGCTCGAGTGGGCTGATCGCCCCGAGCAGGTGCCAGTACAGCGGAAAGAGGCCCCACAAGAAATAAGACCCGACGCCAGCGAGCAGTCCGCGCCTGACCGGGTTCATCGTGTCACTGTAATGCCGCGTCGAGGTCGGCCCAGATATCCTCGACATCCTCAATGCCGACGCTGAAGCGAATCAAACCTGTTGGCGCGCCCTCATTCCATCGGTTGCGTCGCTCGGCGGTCGATTCGACCCCGCCCAGACTCGTCGCCATGACAATCAGCTTGGTACGTGCCAAAACCGCATCTGCCACATCTTCGGACTCAACACAAAATGACAGCATGCCGCCGAATCCGGACATTTGCGCGCGCGCTAATTCGTGGCCTGGATCGGCGGCAAGTCCGGGATAGAAGACGCGAGTGACCGCTGGGTGATCCACAAGGCGCTCTGCGAGCACCTGAGCACTGGCCTCAGACTGCTGCACGCGCAGGGCCATGGTCCGGATACCTCGCAGTGCGAGAAAGCATTCCATCGCACCCGGAAATGCGCCATGCAACGAGCGTCGACGAACGATCTGCTCAGTGAGCTCGGCCGACTCGTCCGCGGTCACAACCGCACCCATCATCAAGTCAGAATGACCACCGATGTATTTCGTTGCCGAGTGCAACACATAGGTCGCGCCAAACTCCAGTGGACGTTGAAGCACCGGAGTTGCGAACGTGCTGTCGACAGCTACCGGGATATTCCTGCTAGCCGCCAACGCGCAAAGTGACGCTAGGTCAAGCACCTGGATGAGCGGATTACTCGGCGTCTCTATCCACAGCAAAGCGGCGCCCTCGAGCGCGGTCTCAACTGCTCTCAGATCAGTCGCGTCCACCGAACGGTCGTAAAGACGATCGCGCGATTGCATATCTGCAAGCAAAGTACGCACGCCATGATAGATATTCGACGCCGTAAGCACGGTCGCGCCAGCGGGAAGTCCCTCAAGAATCGCTGCCGATGCTGCCATACCAGTCGAGAATGCGACAGCTTGTCCACCCTCTAAGGCCCCGAGGGCCGCTTCGAAAGCGGCTGATGATGGCGTCCCGAATCGTGCATAATCTGCCGCGCCCCCAGCAAGGAAGTTTGAGGCCAAGACCGGCGGCTGATTCAGGGGATCGCCCGGGCCGGTGGGCCGTCCGGCAGTAACAGCAAGAGTTGAGGCCGCCCAAATATCGTTCGCGTGTGCCATATCAGCTGAGTCTCCAATCGATTGTTGTTCCGCCGTGCTCAGCGATGAGCTCGTTGATCCGAGTGAATGGCCGCGAGCCGAAGAATCCTCGATCCGCGCTCATGGGGCTGGGATGCGCTGAAGCGACAATCGGCGTGTGCCCTAACCGCGCAGTCAGTGACTGCGCGTCCTTGCCCCACAGCAGGGCGACCAACGGGCCTCCGCGCTGGACCAGTGCATCAATGGCCGCATCAGTGACTTTCTCCCACCCTTTCCCGCGGTGGCTAGCAGGCTTGCCAGGTTCGACCGTGAGGCAGCGATTCAAGAGCAAAACGCCATTGCGTTCCCAGGAGCTGAGGTCACCACTCGTCGGCATCGGATAGCCAAGATCAGCGACGTACTCCTTGTAGATATTTTGCAGTGATCGCGGCAACGGACGCAGGGCCGGTTCAACCGAGAAAGACAACCCAACCGCGTGACCTGGGGTCGGATACGGATCTTGACCGACCAGCAGCACTTTAATTTCATCAAGTGGCTGACCGAACGCGCGCAAGATCCGATCCCCAGCGGGCAGGTAGCTTCGTCCAGCAGCAATCTCCGACCGCAAGAACGTGCCCATGCTCGCGATCTGTTCGCTCACCGGCCCTAGGGCACCGGTCCACGACGGATGTATCAATTCTGCAAAGGAGTTGTTTGTCATCGGCACTAATCCTGCCACGTCGCCTGTGCCGATTGCGGCTAACCTTAGTCACATGTCCGAGCCAGCCGAAGCGTCGATCGAAACCGCGCGCCGTATGTTCGATCTTGCGCGCGAAGGTGACCAGGCGCTGCTGGGCTACCTCAAGCAGGGTGTGCCAGTCGGGCTCACTGACGCCCGCGCCAACAGCCTTTTAATGCTGGCCTCCTATCACGGTCATGCCGCGCTCGCTGCTGGGCTCATCGATGCTGGAGCGGTCGTTGATGCGCTCAACGATCGCGGTCTAACATCGCTTGCAGGTGCGATCTCCAAGGATTTTGCGGATGTCGCTCAAGTACTTCTTGAACGTGGTGCTGATCTGGACACCGGATCGCCTAGCGCGCGCGAAATAGCTCAACTGGTCCAGTTTGATATCGCCGCATTGGGCTTCGCATCGGTTGCACCGGCCACGGCCGACCACAATCGCGCACCAGCGCCAATCGACGGTGGAACGTTTCGCCGGGTACTAGGAAATTTTGCTTCAGGAGTCGTCGTCGTCACCGCAGCCTTCGACGGCGCGCCAGTTGGGATAACCGCGCAATCTTTCATGGCCTTGTCTCTCGATCCCGCATTAGTGATGTTTTGCCCCGCGCATACCTCGACAAGTTGGCCGAAGATTCGCCAAGCGGGACATTTCGCGGCCAATATCCTCGCCGAAGGCCAGCAGCATCTCGCTAGTCAGTTCGCGAAATCGGGCATCGATAAGTTTGCTGGCGTCGATTGGCGAGCTGGTCCGTCAGGCGCGCCCCTTATCTCTGGCTGCTTAGCGCATATCGACTGCACCATCGAGGCCGTCCACGACGGTGGCGACCACCACATCGTCGTCGGCCGGGTACTGCACCTCGCTGCCGAACCCGACAAACAACCGTTGGTGTTTTTCCGCAGCGCTTTCGGGTATCTCAGTCCTGCGGGGCCGCCAGTTCATCAGTAATCGGGGTGCCAATCTCCACCGTGCGTCCGACAGTGCACAATCGCTCGCGGGATCGTTTCAGCGCCTGTGGTAGCACCTCGCGCGCCGCGTCACCGTCGGTGCCAGCTGGATATACCGCGTCATACGTCACATGAATATCGCCCAGGTGGCTACCATGCTCATCACTCATTTTCACCGCATCGATGCGGATATTGAACGAGTTGAGCTCAGCACGCCGTGAGGTGATTAGGTCCAGATCCACCCCGGTACAGGACGCGATCGCCGCAAGCAGCAATTCCCCTGGTTGGAAATCAGCATCTTGTCCCATTCCGGTCGTGATCTTGCCACCGCGCACATTCGTTACCTCGAATTTGCCTTTGCCAACCCGCTCGAGGGTGACAAAACGATTGTCCTCAGCATCGCTCATGAGGGTCCCTGCACTCCCGGCTCCGCGGCCTGAATCGGCGCATCGTAGAGCTTGCGGATTTCATGTTTACGCAATTTGCCAGTGGGCGTCCTCGGCAATTGCTCGATGAAGTCGATCGAGCGGGGCAGTTTGAACTTGGCAAGATTCTGGGCGAGGAAGGCCATGAGTTCTTCCTTAGTTTCATCTGTCGCCGGCACGCCGTCGACAAGCTGGATAACGGCTTTGACCTCTTCGCCAAAATCAGGATGTGGCACGCCGATAACCGCGACGTCAAAGACCGCGGGATGCATCGTCACCACATCCTCGATCTCTTGCGGATAGATATTTACCCCGCCAGAAATAATCACGAAGCTCTGTCGCTCGGCGAGGAAAAGGAAGCCGTCTTCGTCGATATATCCCAAATCACCGATCGCCGACCAATCTGCGTGTGCGGGATGCCGAGAAGCCTTGGTCTTATCGTCGTCGTGGTAGTACTCGAACCCTGGTCCTTCTTGTTCGAAGTACACTTTGCCGATCTTGAATGGTTCGAGCTCCTCCCCTAGCTCATCGCATACGTGAATCGAGCCGACAGCGGGCTTACCGACGGAACCGGGTTTCTGTAGCCACTGTTCGGAGGAGATAAAGGTCGCGCCATTGGATTCTGAACCCGCGTAATACTCCCAAATGATCGGTCCCCACCAGTCGATCATGGCGGCTTTGACCTCACGCGGGCAAGGAGCGGCGGCGTGGATTGCTACCTGGAGGCTCGATACGTCATAGCTCAGACGCACCTCGTCGGGCAGTTTAAGCATCCGGACGAACATGGTGGGCACCCACTGACTGTGGGTGATCTGGTATTTCTCGATTGCCTCAAGGGCTTGCTGCGCATCGAACTTCTTGAGAAAATGCACCGTACCGCCGAGCGCTTGCACCCGTCCGGAATAACGCAGCGGTGCCGCGTGATAGAGCGGCGCCGGAGACAGGTATTTAGTGTCTTCACCAAAGCCAAATAACAGTTTTGTCAGGTCGCCGAGTGAACCGTCGTTGTCTTCCTCGATTGGCACGCCAGGCAGCTCAAAAAGAACACCCTTTGGCCGCCCGGTCGTGCCAGATGAATACAGCATCGTACGACCAGCACGGTGTTCGGCAGGTTGCTCTGCGGGCTGCGCCGCAAGCTTCTCGTCGTAGTCATCGAACCCTGGAACGGTACCGCCGAAGGCGAGCTTGGCCACGATATTCGGCGCGTCGGCCAACGCTGCCTCAGCGCTGTCAGCGAGATCGGCCGAGATCACCAGCGCCTTTGCGCCGCAGTCGTTGAGGATGTACGAGACTTCGGCGGGCAGCAGATGAAAGTTGATCGGAGTGAGGTAGAGGCCACAGCGCATCGCCGCCCAGTAGATCTCGAAACACTCGACCGAATTGCTGGCGAGCGTCGCTACACAGTCGCCATAGCCTAATCCTTGTTTGGTCAGCCACTGTGCCAATTGCATGGACCGATCGTCAAGCTCCTTGAAGGTCACCGACTTGCCGGTCTCAATATCGACGGCTGCGAGGCCATCCGGTTTGGTCGCAGACCAGGCTCCTGGATACGTCATTGCATCCCTTTCAGTTAAATCGATGAGGGTCAGTCTTGCACGCGTGCTGCGAGCGCGGAGCTGTATCGATCTCCCGCCATCGCGCCGATCGGATAAAGTTGTTCTATAGCTGCGATCTGAGTCTCGTCAAGGATAACTGTGCAAGCGCGGAGATTCGACTTCAGATTTTTTAGTTTGCGGGTCCCCGGAATCGGGACGACGTCATCCCCTTGAGCGAGCAGCCAACCCAGTGCGAGCTGTGCGGGAGTGAGTCCACTCGCGGTGGCAATCTCGCGCAACGCCTCGACCTTGCGCATATTGGCACAAAATGCCCTAGGTTCAAAACGTGGATACCGCTCCTGCCTGGCTTGAAGGTTCTCAATCTGCTCAAGGTTGGTCATCGAACCAGATAAGATTCCGCGGCCCAATGGAGAGTAGGCAACAATGCCGATATCCAGCTTTCGCAGCATCGGAAATAACTGCCTTTCGCTATCGCGCACGAACAGCGAATATTCCTGTTGTACCGCGGTAATCGGATGAATATGATGCGCCTTTTGAACGGTTTCGGCGTTGACTTCCGACAACCCGAGGTGACGCACTTTGCCCTGGGTGACCAGCTGTGCCATGGCGCCCACAGAGTCTTCGATGGGTACGGTTGGATCGACTCGATGCAGATAGTAAAGATCGACATGATCGGTCTGCAACCTGCGTAGGCTTGCCTCGATGGCAAGCCGAATTCGTTCGGGTCGACCAACACCCGGCGCAGCGGCACCGCCTGTTTTGGTCGCGATCTGAACCTGGCCGCGCAGCCCGGTCAACGCCCGTCCAAGTAACGACTCATTATGGCCGCTGCCATACACGTCAGCGGTATCAAACAGCTTCACACCCGCATCGACAGCGTGATGCAGCAGCTCAATGGAGTGCCGATCATCAGCCGGTCCGTAGAGCCCCGATAGGCCCATCGCGCCGAGACCGAGTGCGGGCGTCCGAAGCGCGCCCAGGCACCGTTCTGGTAGGGCGCGTTGAGGTATGGCTTTCATTTGTTCCTTCGCCGGTGGACCGAATTCAGAGTTGCCGCATGACTTCATCGGCGATCAGTTGCACATGGTCCAGATCCGCAAGATCCAACACCTGCAAGTACATCCGAGTCGCTCCGATCTCACCGTAGGCGTTGATCTTGTCCACAACTTCGGCGGGTGTGCCAGCGAGGCCGTTAGCTCGCAGGTCGTTGACGTCGCGGCCAATGGCAGCGGCTCGGCGAGCGACCTCAGCATCATCGCGACCGACACATACCGCCTGACCAGCTGACAGCGTCAGCGTCGATCGGTCGCGGCCAATGGCATCGCAAGCACGTAGCACAATGTCGAATTGGGTCGCTGTGTCCTCGAGCGAGGTGAATACCCGATTGAACTCAGCAGCGTACTTCGCCGCCAATCTAGGCGTCTTTTTCTTGCCGCCACCGCCGATGATGATCGGCACACCACCTTCTTGGACCGGTTTGGGCAACGCTGGTGAATTGGTGAGGTTGTAATGGTCACCGTGATGATTGAAGCGTTCTCCGGCCGGGGTCCGCCACAGACCATCGAGAATTTCTAACTGCTCTTCAAGGATATTGAATCGGATGGGAAGTTCCGGAAAGTCAATGCCGTACGACTCGTGCTCGGCTTTGTACCAGCCGGTGCCGAGGCCAAGCTCGAGGCGCCCACCACTCATCTGATCGATCTGAGCGGCGCTGATCGCCAGCACGCTGGGATGGCGGAATGTCGCCGAGCACACGAGCGTGCCCAGCCGGACATTCTTCGTCTCCCGCGCGAGCGCGCCGAGCGTCACCAGCGCATCGGTGGGGCCAGGCAGACCATCACCACCGCCCATGAGCTGATAGTGATCGGATCGGAAGAATCCATCAAAACCGAGCTCGTCGGTCAATTGCGCGACTGCCAGCAGGTCAAAGTAAGACGCGCCTTGTTGAGGTTCGGTAAATATCCGCAAATCCATAAGTTATTCATACCGCACCCAGTGCGGCCGTGCCGACGTCGTACCGTGGGTGAACGGGCTACCAGGAGGATTCATGAATTGTGCAGGCGTACTACTTGACGGATTTTCGCGGCTCCCCTCAGCGGTTACGGACATCGTTGACGGTCTGAATGAAACACAATTGTTGTGGCAGCCTGACGCCGACGCGAACTCGATCGCGTGGCTCATCTGGCATCTCTCTCGAGTCCAGGACGATCATGTGAGTGGACTGTCGAACCATGAGCAGGTGTGGACCGAGCAAGGCTTCGCCGAACGCTTCAAGGTTCCCTACTCTAATGATGCAATCGGATATGGGCATAGCGCCGACGAGGTACGGGCAATGCCTGCCACGTCCGGAGCGCTCCTGAGCACGTATTACAACGCCGTTGATGTGATGAGCACGACCTATCTCAAGGGTCTCGTCGAAGCTGACCTCGACACGGTGATTGACACTCGCTGGGACCCACCGGTCACGGTGGGCATCCGACTTGTCAGCGTGATCAACGACGCGACTCAACACGTCGGACAAGCTGCCTATGTCCGTGGTCTGCTCGACCGCCGAAGCTAGACAGAAGCGAGCCACGTGCCCTCTCACCAAACCGAACTGCAGCAATTCTTCGTCGACTACGGGAAAGCTCTCGTCCAGGGTGTCGTGCCATCGATGACCAGCTCGTACGCATACCCATCTGCAGTGATTACCGGCGAAGGCTCCATCGTCGTATTGTCCGAAGGAGATATTCACCAGGCATTGTCTGGAGCACTAGAGCAATATCACGAACAGCACATCGTGGAGGCAATCCCGTGCATTGATCAGTGCATGCAGATCGATAAGCAATTGTTCGAAGTGACCGTCACGTGGACCTACCGGGATCGGTCCGAGGCTGATATCTCGACCGAGTCTTATCGCTATTTCATCCGCAAGTCCGACGGCATACATCTCATTGCCGCGACGATCCCCATTCTGACCCGGTAACCCCTGCAAAGTGAGATGGCGGCATCGGTATCGCGGGCTGCTGAGGCGTATCTTGATCGGCGACGCCTAGGCTATACAC
>JBDTCL010000380.1:0-4932 GCA_039923595.1 Antricoccus sp.
GATAGCAGCGATCTGGGCGTCGAACCCGGCGATTGGTGCGCTGCGACGTTCTCGTTCGACCGCGATGTTGGCGTAATGGCTGGCGGCGCCGTTGTCGAATGGCAATACACGGTCGGCGAAAGTTGCAAAGACATCGTCGGCCGCGCTAGCCAACTCATCGCGTCGGCGACCAGCGGCTAGGCGGGCGATACCGAAGCGCACTTCGGCGAGCGTCACCGAAGTCGTATAGATAAGGTCGGGTGGCACAGCGCGAGCCCACGTTTCGACATGCCTATCCGGTGTCGCCCGCATCAGCTCGGAGAGCACATTGGTGTCCAGAACGATGATCCCGAGCGGGGTCATCGAGTGGGCCTTCACTGCGACAAGTCGGCGGCGCGTGGTGCATCGGAGCGAGCGGGAAGCTCGAGGTCCATGCCGCCGAACTCCCCAAATCGAGCTAAGAGAGTTTGCGCTAGACCTTTCGGATCGGTAGGTGCGCTGACAGCCTCAGTGAGGATCACACGTATCTCGGCTTCCATCGAGCGACCATGCTCGGCGGCGCGGACGCGCAATCGTTCGCGTACGGTTTCATCGAGGTCTCGCACGCTCAATGCAGCCATGATAATTACCTCCTGCTAGCAATGCTAGCAGGAGATTATGGTCAGAGCGAGATTGCTCGGAGATAACGACGAGAGGTCAAACCCCGTCGCGGAGTGGTTTGAAGGGCCGGTTATCGAGGTGGTCGTGGACGCGCCGGAGTAGCTCGTTGAGAGTGCGAGTTTCGGCGCTGTCCAAACCCAGAGCTTCAGCGGAATTGATGGCTCGCTTCACCTCGACTGTTGTGATACCGGGTATGACCGATTGCGCTTCGCGAGCGAGGGTGTCATCGCCCGTGGCAAGGACAGGCACGGCGCCGTAGTACGCGGCGAGCGCGGCATCGAGCCCGAGTTCGCCCAGTTATTGGCCGTTACAACGCACTTGTGCGATCGTGCCGCCGCTGATGGTGTGCGCCAGGACCGAGCGAGTGGTGCCTTCTTTGCCGTGATAGCCGACAAAGCACACGGAATCGATACCATCGACGTCCCTCTCAATATGGCTGTGGGTTCGTGGTGATCCACGAAGGAGCGTGCAACCGCGCGCCAGGCGATCTGGGATGAGGTTAGCGAATTGAGCATGCGCGTCGCATACGACGACGGTTGCTTCCGGCTCATGGGCCAGAATTCCGCGTACCGCGGCACTTGCCTCGTTGGTCATATAAATTCGGTTGCGCTCATACTCAGCGTTGCCAGGGTGGATGTCGTTTTGGCTTACTACCCTGGCCACACCCTCCATATTGATTGATACGGGTACCCGCACAATGCCTCATGCGTTTGCTAATGACTCCCGCGGACTATCGCCGAATGCGAATTGCGCTCAACCGGGACGACGATAACTGAAACTAGCGAGCACGATGTTTACGGTGATCGTTAGCGTGCCGAGGTGCGATCAGGGATCGGCTCAGAGGTAGCCGAAGCCGAGCAGTTGACCCTCATCGATGACGCCAGCGAACACTCTGCCGCCGAAGTAGCCCAAGGCCTGGGCAAGTGGGTCCACTACGTTCTGCACCGGCCCTAGCGGAACTCCGAACGATCCCGGACCCGTTCCGCCGTTCTTCCCTTCGCCGCGTGCAAGGTCGGGATGACGCTGCAGGAAGCTCGGATCGATGGCATCCATAACCAGCCGGATCCGCCAGACTCGGGGGGCTATCCGGCCTCTCGCCTGGTGATACGCGCGAGTGATCGTGAGGCGTTGCAGTTCACGCCATTCGATCTGCCATCCGGAATGCTTTCTGGACGCCGCGCTGAATCCTTGGCCGTCGATGGTGATGACCATGCCGAGTCGAGCAGCGATCTTCGCACCCCCAGTTCCAACGATCGGGATGACCGCCTCTCCTTGCGGTTCGAAAGGCTGCGGCGGGTATCCGGGTGGGGGGCCTTGGCGTGGCGGGTATGCCAGCGGTGGTGGCCCTTGCTGCGGCGGGTATCCCGGTGGTGGGCCTTGCTGTGGTGGGTATCCCTGCTGGGGCGGGTATCCGGGTGGCGGCCCTTGCAGTGGTGGGTATCCCTGCTGCGGCGGGTATCCAGGCGGTGGATAGCCCTGCCGCGGCGGATAGAACTGGGGTTCGGCCATCATCCAAGTATCGCGCGTGCGCCACCGGTGCGGTACTCGGGTTCACCGCAAAGTCCCGCGCCGAATTCAGATCGACAGTGAGCGCGCGCAATCATGTCGATCACAACCAATGAGTCGAAATGCCACTTTAAAGTTTGGCTCAGCACTTCACCGGGTCAGCGTGACCCGCATCGTGGTCATCGGCACCGCCGTCCCCCTCGCTCAGAAGGGCGCGCATCGCACTCAGCGCCGTGTCGACCTTGATGAGCGTCCACCGATGGCTCGTTAATTAGCGGCCCTGCCATTTGGGTGGGCGACGGTCGTTGAATGCGGCATGGAACTCGGTGTGATCTCGCGTGGTCATCAGCAATGCCTGCGTCATGGCATCGAGTTCCATGGCGCTGCCGATGGGCATATCGAGTTCGCGAGTAAGTAGCGACTTCGTCTGCGCGAAGGCGAGCGTCGGGCCGTCGGCAAACGTTCGGGCCAGCTCGTCAACTGCGGTGCTGATGTCCTCGTCGGCGACGAGGCGCGAGACTAGGCCATACCGGTCGGCGGTCGCTGAATCGATTGTGTCGCCGAGCATCAACAACTCCGTGGCGCGGCCAAGCCCCACTACGCGTGGTAGCAGATACGCCGCGCCCATGTCGCCGCCGGAGAGCCCGACTTTAGTGAAAAGGAACGCGAACCGACCCGACGTGCTCACAACACGGAAGTCAGACGCCAGTGCGATCACTGAGCCAGCGCCTGCTGCGATGCCGTGGATCGCAGTAATAATCGGAATTGGACACTCTCGCATCGCCCGGATGACATCACCGGTCATCTTGGTGAAGCGGATGAGATCTCGAGGTTCCATTTTTATTAGCTCGCCGATGATCTCGTTGACGTCGCCGCCTCCGCAGAAACCCCGACCCTCACCACGGATGACCAATACCCGGACGTCCTGATGATGCGGCAGCTCGGCAAGCAAATCACGCAGGTCTGCGTAACTCTCAAATGTGAGCGGATTGAGTTTCTCCGGCCGATCCAGTGTTACTGTCGCTACGCCATCAGCCTTGCTGAATCGAAAATGTTGCCAGTCCTCGGTCAATTTCGGCGATGCGTGGAAACGGTACGAGTCGGTCATTGGCGGCGGCCTTTCAATCGTTAGTGAGGCACATCAGGTAGTCGAGATGGGAAATCGCCCTGCTGGACCGGATTTTGAGCTTCGACACGTTCGCCCAGGATCTGGTGCGCGATGTCGACTCCAGCCTAGCTGCAGAACCAGCCCATTCATCTTCGGCAACGGCTTGAGAGTTCGACCGCTATTGGCTCGAACGGTCGGTGCGAGTTTCAGCAAAATGGAGCGCAACGATCATTTGTCTCAACCTAAGAATTATTTACGGAGGGCGACACGGTACGAGACACCGGACTGCAGCAACGCAAAAAGACCCAGACGCGTCATCGCCATGCTGACGTCGCTGTGGGCATGTTCAATGAGCGCGGCTACGACGCTGGTGCGATCGCCGATGTGGGTCGCGCTATGGATGTATCCGATCAGTCCGAATACAACTCTTTGGCCACGAGGAGGATCTCGTGCTTGACCGGGCTGAGGAAATGCGCGAGCGGTACGGCCGAGTCGTGCTGGAGCGTCAGGAGGGGACAAGTCCAGCGAGTGCGCTACAAGTGCTCGCTGCCGCAGAAATTGCCAGGTATCGGTATGCATACTTTCCCGGGCCGAGTTTCCGGCGCTGTGCCGCAAGAGTTCGGCCCTTCGCCGGTCCGCACGTGTTGCCTGCGAACAACAGGTCCATACCGTCTCGGCCGCAATCGTCGCGACGTGCCTGACGATTCATCCTGTCGTAACGCGGGCGCATCCGGCCGCGTTGATCAGCGTGATCCAGACCATCACCGACCAGATCGGTACCCATGTTCTTCGCGGAAGCCGTCCCAACGCCTCAGGGCGAGGCCTTGATGAGCACTGCCCGTGGACTTCAAGGGCCCGATCCACCACACCGTTCTGCAGCAGATGGGCATCCTTGATGCCGTCAAGCCAGCCAGCATTACCAACGGCGACCGTCTGCTCGTCAATGCCGCGGGCCAAAAGATCGACACTGTCCCAGGCGCGTCTGCTGATGGCGAGATCAATATCCCGCCCGTCGACCTCGCCAGAATTCCGCACGGCCGCACCACGCAGTCGAGCGAACACATCTTAAGTAACTCGATCTCCATGCTCACCGAAACCGGCAGCGGAATGGAAGTGACCTTTGCCCGCACTGCACCGACGACGTTCAATTTCGTCATCGGCGCCCATGGCGTCCACTCGAACGTGCGCGAATTGGTATTCGTATCAGAATCGAACTATATCCGCTATCTCGGTCACTACTACGTGCTGACAAGCCTCGACGTCGGTGATGCGGACGTGATTTACAACGAACCCGGTCGCATGGCGAGCGTGGGTGGCTCGAAAGCGTAAGCATTCTTCGTTTTTAAGGCTGACGATCTCGGCGCAGCTGGCGATGACGTGCAGACCCAGAAGAAGCACGTGATCGATGCTTTTGCTGGTTGCCGCTAGCGGGTGTGAGAACTCATGGGCAAATTCCGAACGCAAACTATTTCTATATGGACTCCGTTAGCCGCGTCAGCATCAGCCGCGATGCCATTGGGCGAGTCGCTCTCGTAGGCGATGTCGCCTACGACAATGCGTTGGGTGGTTTCGGTACTGGACTTGCCATCGTCGGTGCCTATGTGTTCGCCGGTGAATTTCATCGAGCCGCCGGCGACTATGGGTGGGCTGATGCCCAGTATGAAGCCAGGTTTCGCGAT
>JBDTCL010000381.1:0-7272 GCA_039923595.1 Antricoccus sp.
TCGATCGTGTAAAAACCATCCTTGACGACGGTGTCCTTAATGTTGGCCTTGGTGACGGCGACAGGATCGAGCAGCGTTGCCGGAACATTCTGGAATGTGGTTTTGGCATCTGGCTTCTTGCCATTGAGCAACGCGACAGCCGCCTTGGCTGCATCAGTGGCCTGGGGCTTGATGGCCTTGTAGATCGTCATCGATTGGTCGCCAGTGACTAACCGCTGAACGCCAGCGAGTTCAGCGTCCTGCCCCGTGACTGGAGGAAGCGGGTTAATGCCACTTCCTTTGAGCGCTGAGATCACGCCGCCGGCCATACCGTCATTGGCAACATAGACGCCGACGAGACTCTTGGCGATGTTGGACTGGCTTTCCATCCACGCTTGCGCCTTGTCGGGGCTCCAGTCGGGCGTGTCGTATTCGGCAACTACCTTGTAGCCGCTCTTGTCGATCACTGCGTGTGCGCCCTTTTTGAACACTGGTGCATTCGAGTCGGTAGGGGAGCCATTGATCATGACGATGTTGCCCGAGCTCTTGCCAGCCTTCTTCATCTGATCGATTAGCGTGGTCGCTTGCAGTTCGCCGACCTTCTCATTGTCGAACGAGACGTAATAATCCGCGCCCTCGACGAAGCGATCGTAGGCAATAACTTTTGCGCCCTGAGTCTTCGCTTCTTGGGCGATCCCGGCTCCGCTTTGGGTATCGACGCTATCTAGCACGATGACCTTGGCGCCCTGGGTGAGCGCGGCTTCGGCCTGCTGCTTTTGCATTGCAGCATCCTGATTGGCATTGGAATAGATGACTTTGCAGTCCGCGCACGCAGCCTTGGCTGCTGCTTCGAAGTACGGCTTGTCGAAGTTTTCGTATCGTGTCGTCTTCGACTCGGGAAGCAAAAGCGCGATGGTGCCGGCTTTAGTACTACCGGATCCCGAGCTGGTGGACTTAGTAGCGCTGTTACAACCGGTGACGGTGCTCAATGCCAGCCCGACCGCGATCGCAGTGCCGGCAACGCGAGTAATTGTCTTCATTGGGGCTCCTCACTTGTGACCGTCCGACGTTGGTACGGCTGAAAGAAGTTTGATCCGTTTGAGTCTTGACGTCAAGACTTAAACTCAAGATCGTTATGTTTAGATCGTGATTGAGCGGCCGTCACGAGGGCGCCAAGCACGTCAGCTTCCTCGCCGAGGGCCGATTGGACCAACGTCACCGATGCCGCCGCACTCGGAATCGCACGACGGTCGATCGACTCACGCATCGGCCCGAGCAAGATATCGCCGACTTTTCTCAACTGGCCGCCCAGCATGACCACCTCGGGATTAATGAGATTCACTACGCCTGCGACCGCCACCCCGAGGTGTCGTCCGCAATCTTCGAAGACCCGCCGACAACCGAGGTCGCCATCAGCCGCGAGATTGATCACGTCGCGCAGTGTCATCGGTCCATGCGAATGTGCGACGGCCGCCAAGATGGCCGCTGAGCCGACATAGGTGTCCAGACAGCCACGATTTCCGCATCGGCAAATTGGACCGTTCTCATCGATCGTGACATGCCCAATTTCGCCAGCAGTCCCGGCGCTACCACGAAAGAGACTGCCGTTCAAGATGAGCCCCGCGCCAACCCCGTACGACGCCTTGATGAACAGCGCATTCTGCACCCCCTGCAGGCGACCGACCTTCAACTCCCCTAACGCAGCTAGGTTCGCGGTGTTATCAAGAACTACCGGCGCGCTGGTCAGCGACCGCATTTCGGTAGCGACGTCGACCCCGCGCCAGCCGGGTAGAATACCTTCCGATCCGACCTGCCCGGTGACCGAATCGATGGGCGCGGGCAAACCCAGCGCGATGGCGGCGATCTGGTCCATTGATTTGCCGGCCCGTTCGACCAGATCAACCAGCAGTCTGGATGCTCGTTGTAAACCCTCGTCTGCGCTGTGATTGGCCGGGAGCGGAAGTCGCTGACGACCGACGACATCCTCGACAGATGTACCGATCGCTATCCGAACGTCACGATCGCCAAAGGTGATCCCGGCTAGTAGCCCGTCGGGGGTCATCAACGAAACGAGCACCGCTCGGCGTCCATTACGCACACTCGGACTTAGCCCGACGGCTCTGCCAGCATCTAATTCTTTCACGACGTTGGACACGGTTGCCGGTGATAGACCAGTGGATTGCGCGATCTCAACCTGGGTCAAAGCGCCGTTGTCATGCAAGGCATCGATGACCCGCAATCGATTGGCCTCGCGAAGTGACGACTGGGACCCCGGTGCAGATTGGGCCCCCTGTGATGGCGCGGTTGACTTCACGCGGTAAAGATAATGCACGAATGCATCACCGCGGTAGTGGCGAGCCCATATGGCATGCTGCATCCCGCCGCTTTAACGGTCGCCTCGGCACTGTCCCTTCGGCACTGTCACCGACCTCACTTTGATCTTCGCGCTCAGTATGCGTAATATTGATCGTTGGCGTGCGCTAGATCTTGAAACATCCGCTGTGGCCGCGGATCGAGGTCCCCTCAGTCGGGCGCCGGTACGTGCTGCGAGTTGATCGACCATCGAGTCGGTATGGCTCAGCAGAACAAACGTGATCGAAATCGAGTGACAACCCAAATGGGTTTGCGGTACAAACGCGTGCTTCGGGCACATTTAGATTGTTGAGGATATGGCAAAAAAAGAAGGCGCTATTGAGGTCGAGGGCAAGGTTGTCGAACCTCTTCCCAACGCGATGTTTCGCGTTGAGTTGGAAAATGGACACCTCGTACTGGCACACATTTCTGGGAAAATGCGGCAGCATTACATCCGCATCCTTCCCGAGGATCGCGTCGTCGTCGAACTATCTCCTTACGATCTGACCCGTGGTCGAATCGTCTACCGCTACAAATAAGTACTGCCGCGCGTCGCATCTGGGCGCCGCGTGCAATCGACACCGTTAAGAATCAAGGAAAAGGCACGCCGTGAAGGTCAATCCCAGCGTTAAGCGGATCTGCGAAAAATGCAAGGTCATTCGTCGGCACGGTCGCGTGATGGTGATTTGTGAAAATCTGCGTCACAAGCAGCGCCAAGGCTAGATTTGCAGTCGCACGTTCGACAATTGCGCAAAGTTAACTAAATAAGAGCACTCCGACTACTTCGGTAGACGTCCGGTTTTACGAGGCCGGGTCCAGGCTGTGGCAGCCGGGATGGAGTTCTCACACCTCGTAACAACACCGTCCGATCTGCACGATCGGACCTAAAAGGAGCCACCATGGCACGTATATCTGGTGTCGATCTGCCGCGCGAGAAGCGCGCAGTGATCGCACTGACGTACATCTTTGGCGTGGGTCGTACGAGCTCGGAGAAGGCATTTGCTGGCACCGGTGTCGACGGCAATACCCGCGTCAAAGATCTGAGCGATGAAGACTTGATCAAGCTGCGCGAGTACATCACCGCAAACTTGAAGGTTGAAGGTGACCTGCGCCGTGAGGTTCAGGCCGATATCCGCCGCAAGATCGAAATCGGTTGCTACCAGGGCATTCGGCACCGTCGTGGACTGCCGGTACGCGCGCAGCGCACCCGCACTAACGCCCGTACCCGCAAGGGTCCGAAGAAGACCATCTCCGGCAAGAAGAAGTAGGAGCACAAGGCCACATGCCTCCCAAGACACGCACGGGCGCTAAAAAGGTTCGTCGCAAAGAGAAAAAGAATATTGCCTTCGGGCAAGCCCATATCAAAAGCACGTTTAACAACACGATCGTGTCGATTACCGATCCTGCTGGTGCGGTAATTGCTTGGGCTTCAGCCGGCCATGTCGGTTTCAAAGGCTCGCGCAAGTCCACGCCATTCGCCGCGCAGATGGCTGCCGAAAGCGCCGCGCGCAAGGCGCAGGAGCACGGTATGCGCAAGGTCGACGTTTTCGTCAAGGGTCCTGGATCTGGTCGTGAAACTGCGATTCGGTCGTTGACTGCTGCTGGCCTCGAGGTCGGCACGATTTCCGATGTCACCCCACAAGCACACAACGGTTGCCGCCCTAAAAAGCGCCGTCGCGTCTAGTCGCAGGAAAGGAATAACAACACCATGGCACGTTATACAGGTCCTGCGACCCGCATCTCTCGCCGTCTCGGCGTGGATCTCATCGGAGGCGACAAGTCCTTCGAGCGTCGTCCGTACCCACCCGGGCAGCACGGTCGAAACCGCATTAAGCAGAGTGAGTACCTTTCGCAGCTCCAAGAAAAGCAGAAGGCTAAGTATTCGTACGGCGTGCTGGAAAAGCAATTCCGCCGCTACTACGAAGAAGCCGTTCGTCGTCAGGGCAAAACGGGCGACAATCTGCTGCAGATTCTTGAATCTCGACTGGACAACGTCATCTATCGCTCGGGCGTTGCCCGGACGCGCCGTCAGGCACGTCAGCTGGTCTCGCACGCGCACTTCACCGTTAACGGAATAAAGGTTGATATTCCGAGTTTCCGGGTGACGCCGTACGACATCATCGAAGTGAAGAAGCGGTCTATCAACACCCTGCCGTTTGAGATCGCAAAGGCCACGATGGGGGAGCGTCCGATTCCGGCCTGGATGCACGTCAATCCCAACTCGCTGCAGATCCTCATCCATAAGCTCCCCGAACGCGCTCAAATCGAGATTCCGGTCTCCGAGCAACTGATCGTCGAGCTGTACTCGAAGTAATCACCACACCGCCCGGCCAGTCCCGGCCGGGCGGACCTGTGATCGTCATATAGCGGGCGATCTGGAAGGAAAAAACTCACCGTGCTCATTTCACAGCGTCCATCCGTTTCCGAAGAGCCCATTAGCGAACTTCGCTCCAAGTTCATCATCGAGCCACTGGAGCCTGGCTTCGGCTACACCCTCGGCAACTCCCTTCGCCGCACGCTCCTGTCGTCGATCCCTGGTGCGGCGATTACGAGCATCAAAATTGACGGTGTGCTCCACGAATTCACGACAGTGCCTGGTGTCAAAGAAGATGTCACCGAACTGATTTTGAACCTCAAGGAACTTGTTGTTTCCTCCGAAGAGGACGAGCCAGTCACCGTCGTACTGCGCAAGCAAGGCCCCGGCGACGTCACTGCCGCAGACATCCAGACCTCAGCTGGCGTTACTGTCCACAATCCCGACTTGAAGATCGCCACGATCAACAAGAAGGGGAATTTGGAGATCGAGCTGACCGTCGAGCGCGGTCGCGGTTATGTCCCCGCTCCGCAAAATAAGCAGCAGGGTCAAGAAATTGGCCGGATTCCAGTCGATTCGATCTACTCACCGGTTCTGAAGGTGACCTACAACGTCGAGGCGACTCGCGTTGAGCAGCGTACCGACTTCGATCGGCTGGTCGTTGATGTTGAGACCAAGCCATCGATGCAGCCACGTGACGCGATCGCATCGGCCGGCCGTACCCTCGTCGAGCTGTTCGGACTATTCCATGAGCTCAACGTTGATGCCGAAGGTATTGAGGTCGGCCCATCACCGTCTGAGGCTGCAGATCTCGCATCCTTCACGATGCCCATCGAGGATATGGATCTGACCGTCCGGTCGTTCAACTGCCTCAAGCGTGAAGGTATTCACACCGTTGGCGAGCTCGTTTCTCGTACCGAAGCCGACCTGCTGGACATCCGCAATTTTGGACAAAAGTCCATTGATGAGGTCAAACTGAAATTGCACACGATGGGTCTTGGTCTGAAAGACAGCCCAGCATTCGATCCGTCACAAATCACCGGCATCTATGACGATGATGAGTTCGGCGGAAGCGGATTCTTCGAGTCCGTCGACTCGCGACCTGCCGGTGCTGCTGCGGAAGAGCAAGATTACGCCGAGACCGAAGAACTGTAGAAGACCTTCAAATTTCATCCACTCGCCGAGCACTCTGTGGCGAGTAACCGACAGGAGCACCGATAATGCCCACGCCCACCAAGGGCGCCCGTCTCGGCGGGAGCGCTTCGCACCAGAAGCTCATGCTTGCAAACCTTGCGACCTCGCTTTTCGAGCACGGTCGGATTACCACGACCGAGGCGAAGGCCAAGCGACTGCGTCCGCTCGCGGAAAAGTTCATTACATTGGCCAAGCGCGGCGACCTACACGCGCGCCGCAATGTGATGGCCTCGATCCGCGATAAGGACGTTATTCATCACCTTTTCGCTGAAATCGGGCCGCGTTACGCGGACCGGCCGGGGGGCTACACCAGGATCATCAAGATCGCTCCACGCAAAGGTGACAACGCGCCGATGGCGATCATCGAACTCGTTGAGGAAGCAAGCGCCTCGACCAAAGTCGTGCGTGAAGCAGAGGCTTCTCGTGGTTCGAAGTTTGCTAAGGATCAGAAGACTGAGTCTGCGGTAACCGCGCCAGCGCCGCCGGAAGAAAGCTCCGTCGAGGACGATGCCACGCAACCGCATGGTGAAGGGTCGCACGCACCGTTGGAGAACGACGAGCAGCCAGAAGGCTTCCCCATCAAAGGCAACGCCGACTCGATGCTGTATCACCTTCCAGACAGTGCTTTCTATGACCGCACGGTCGCCGAGGTGTGGTTCGACACCGCGCAATCGGCGGAAGCTGCTGGATTCACGCTGCCGCCGAGCCAGCGGGGGAATGCTGACGACGACGGCTTAGACATCCTGAGCCAGGATGAGCCCAAGTAACGATTTCACTACAGAGCCCGTCACCTCCGTTGGGGGTGACGGGCTCTTTGTGCGTATCCGCCTGGATATCGCTTATGACGGCACCGGATTCGTTGGCTGGGCGGTGCAGCCGGGGCGCAGGACAGTCGCTGGGGTGCTCACCGAGGCACTTCGCACGATCCTGCGTACCGATGTGCGACTCACTGTTGCTGGTCGCACTGATGCCGGCGTGCATGCGACCGGACAAGTGGCGCATTTCGACTTGTCAGAGCAGCGTTGGCAGTCGCATGCATCGCGGCTAAGTCGTTCGTTAGCAGGATTACTTCCGCGCGATGTTCGGGTGCACGGCGTGCAACGGGTGCCGCCTGAATTCAATGCGCGGTACTCCGGACTTTTCCGGCGCTACCGCTATCGCATCAGCGATGCGGCATGGGGGGTGAGCCCACTGCAGCGCAATGACGTGGCGCATTGGCCGAGGCGTTTAGATCTGGCGCGGGTTCGCCTCGCATCTGTGCCGCTTGTCGGATTGCATGATTTTGCAGCATTCTGCAGACGACGTGACGGCGCGAGCACGATTCGTAACTTGCAGCGGCTTGATTGGTCTGGAGCCGGTGGCATTCTCGAAGCAACTGTGCAAGCTGATGCCTTCTGTCATTCGATGGTTCGATCCGTTGTCGGTGCGCTGCT
>JBDTCL010000382.1:0-15535 GCA_039923595.1 Antricoccus sp.
CCCGTGAGGCGGTGCCGTCGGTCGGCAACATTGCCAATATCAGCAATATCGCTATTCCCGCCGACGCAGCACATCGGGCCGCGGCCCTCGTACTGGCCAATCTGCTGCAGGACCCAGGGACCCAGCTTGAGCTCTATAAGGCAGAGGGCATTTATCCGGGCATTGATCTGACCAAGACCAGCGCGCAGATACAAGACGCGTTTGCCGCAGTGCCGCTGAGTCCGTCGGTATTGCCATTGAAGGTGCTCCTGAGCAATGCTCAGCCGGAGCTCGCTAGCGAGTATGTGAGCAGTATCGAGAAGGATTGGAAGCTTGCGGTCCTTCAGAAGTAGGCAGTTACCGCGTGGCGTGCGCATAGCGTTGCTGCTCAGCCCTGCTGCGGTGGTGATCGGTGTGTTCTTCGTCGGTGGAGTGGCCCAGGGAGTCGCTCAGAGCTTTGGTTATCAGCCGTTCTTGCCCGGCTACCACTGGTCAGTTGATGCCTATGGTGAGATCTTGGCAGACCCAGCAGTACGAGGGTCGTTGCTGATCACCCTGCGCGTTTCCCTGCTGTCTACGGTGATCGCCGCCGTGCTTGGGGTAGGCAGTGCGCTCGCGATCCGGGGCCTTCGGCGTGGCCGAGGCTGGGTGAGTGGACTGTTTCAAGTCAACCTTGCGGTGCCGCATCTGGTCGGGGCACTGTGCATGTTGCTGCTGCTGGGGCAGTCCGGTTTTTTGTCCCGGCTTTTCTATTCGGCTGGATTAGCGGACTCACCAGCGACTTTTGTGCAGCTGACCGGCGACCGTTTCGGGTGGGGGATCATCGCCGAATATGCCTGGAAGGAAACACCGTTCGTCGGCATCATTGCCCTCGCTGCACTCAGCCGCGGCGTCACTGATCTGGAGAATGCCGCCCGCGTCCTTGGCGCGACCCGGTGGCGAAGACTGCGGCGGGTTACGCTACCGCTGCTCGCACCGCCGGTCGCAGCCTCCTCCGTACTCGTATTCGCATTCGCTGCCGGCTCCTACGAGGTGCCCTATTTGCTGGGCAGGCCCTATCCAGCAACCTTGCCGGTCGTCGCCCTTCAGGATTATCGCAATATTGATTTGAGCGTCAGGCCGCAGGCGATGGCCCTGGCCGTGGTGATCACGTTGCTCACCACGCTGCTTGCACTGACCTACCTGGCACTGGCCAAACGGCTCGCGGGACGACCGGTATGACAACAGTTGATGCAGAGCGACAATCGAGGGGACTGCGAAGGCTGAGTCTGCGGCAACCACTGCTTGCACTAATCATTGCCGCCCTGCTATTACCGCTTGTGCCGCTGCTCGCCTGGGCGGTGAGTGAGCGCTGGCGATACCCGGCCCTGTTCCCGCAAAAACTAAGCACGCGAGGTCTGCGGATAATCACCGACCCGCGTTCGCAGGTACTTCCAGGTCTGCTCACTTCGGTCGTAATCGGCATATCGGTGGCCGTCGCGGCCACTCTGATCGGATTGCCAGCCGGGCGTGCCATCGGCGTCTACCGGTTCCGCGGCCGCCGCTTGGTCCAGTTCCTGCTGCTATCCCCGGTGATTGTGCCGGGTCTGGCAGTGACATTAGGTATCCAGGTGTTCTTCATCCGGTATGGACTGGCCGGCACGACCCTCGGTGTTGTCTTGGTGCAGTTGCTACCCACAGTCCCTTATGCGGCCACCGTACTCGGCGCGGCGTTCGCCAACCTCGACCTCGACTATGAACGTCAAGCTCGCGCCCTTGGAGCGGGGCCGATGCGCACACTGCTATTTGTGACGATCCCGCTGTTGCGTCCGGCGCTCATCCTCACCGGGCTCTTCTGTTTCCTGATCTCGTGGAGCGAGTACATCCTCACCCTGCTGGTCGGGACTGGCCAGGTGCAGACCTTGCCGCTGTTGTTATTCGCCGCGATCGGCTCGTCGGACACCACCGCGGCGGCCGCGCTCGGTGTGCTGGTTGTGCTGCCGCCGCTTATCCTGGTCGCATTGTCGGGCCGTCTATTACGCGGTCAATCCGGAGCGACAATAGGTTTGGGCAGACTATGAACGCCAATCCACTCATCGACTCAGTGGCGGCGTCAGTTGGGTTAACCGACATCACGAAACGCTTCGGTGACACGAGTGCCGTCACGGCCCTTTCATTGCAGCTCGCAGCTGGATCATTCACTGCGCTACTCGGTCCTTCAGGCTGCGGCAAAAGCACCACTTTGGCGATGCTGGCTGGGCTACTTTCCCCAGACGAAGGCGATATCACCCTCGACGGCACCTCGATGCTTCGCATTGCGGTCGAGAAGCGGCCAGTTTCACTCGTCTTCCAGAAGCCACTGCTGTTCCCGCATCTTGACGTGGCGCAGAACGTCGGTTTTGGGTTGCGGATGCGCGGTTTCGCCGCACGCGATATCACCGTCAAAGTGCAGTCGATGCTCGAACGAGTGCAGTTGGGTGGGCTTGGCGCAAGGCGGGTGGGGGAGCTGTCCGGTGGTCAGGAGCAGCGGGTTGCCTTAGCCCGCGCTCTGATACTCGCACCGAGACTGCTGCTACTCGACGAGCCGTTCTCTCAACTGGACGCGGAGCTCAGGGCCGAGATGCGAGCCTTGGTGCGCACACTTCACAACGAAACTCAGACCACGACGCTTTTTGTTACCCACGACCAGATTGAGGCCGTTGAAGTTGCCGATCAGATAGTGCTGATGCTTGATGGTCGCCTGGCCGGGAAGGGATCGCCCGAGCTGTTTTATCAGAGTCCGCCAACGCTGCAAGCGGCGCGATTCTTTGGCGTCACCAATGAGATCTGTGGCTCGGTTTGCTCAGGCATCTTTAGCACCCCATTCGGTTTTGCGCGGCCGACGGCTGCCGCCGACGGAGATGCGGTGCTTGTCGTACGCCCCGAGGCACTCAGACTCAGTGATTGCGCCGCACCGGATTCGCTACCGGGAAAAATCGTCGCCGCTCGCTTCGCCGGGACGTACCTCGCCCTTGAGATGACCACGGTCGCTGGTTTGCTCGTCGCGCACGTCGCTGCAGATACCCCAGCACAGATCGGTGGCTCGGTGCATGTTCGGGTACCGGTCGATGCCAGCACGGTGTTCAGAACGGACTCAGCATGAAAAGACAGCAGTGGGCGCAATTAGCCGGAGTCGTGCTGCTGATCGCCGCATTGGTAGGCATCAGCGTATGGGTTGGCCTACCAGGGGTGAGCGCACTGCGACGCAACTTCGCCCAGTTCGGCATTTGGGCTGGGGTCTTATATGCCGGACTGTATGCCGCGGTCAGTCTTGCGCCGTTGCCCGCTTCGGTGTTCACCCTCGGTGCCGGAGCGCTCTTCGGGGTCACCGAAGGATTAATCATCGTCGAGGTCGGTGCCACGCTCGGTGCAGTGATCGGTTTTTGGCTCGCCCGCATCCTCGGCCGGGATTTCGTCGCTCGCATCAGTGGTGCATCGGTCGAGAAACTGGATGGGAAGTTCGCCCGCGGCGGCGTGATCGCAGTTCTTGCGGTGCGACTATTTCCGGTGTTGCCATTTGTGGCCGTGAACTACGTCAGCGGCTTGACCTCAATTCGCTTCCGGGACTACCTGGTGGGTACGGCCGTCGGTATATTGCCAGCTGTAGCGGCGTATGTCGTGATCGGTGCGTATGGGTCGAGACCGGGTTCGACCCCGTTTCTGCTCGCACTTGGCGGGCTACTCATCTTGGTGCTTGTCGGGTTCTTCGTGGCCCAGCGCAATCGACGAAAACGTGCGACGGTCACCCCGGACCAGGACCAAATTTCAGACGATGAAAGTGACTCAGCAACCGCGTAGTCGCTGGCGAGCTTCGTCGCCGAAGTCCCGGCGATGCCAGCCTGGGAAGCAATCGGGTGAGGCCCGATACTTTCTTATCGGCACCGGAGCTTGAGGCACCTGGTCGACTAACCTGCCCGACTTGCCTACAGCACCCAGACCTCGGGAAATATCTAACGGGGCTGGAGCGGGGAGGGAGAGCCCGGATCGTGCTCATGCATGATCAATTCGCGGTCTCCGATGAAGTTCTTCTCGACTCGCCGCTCAAGGACAAAAGCGCGAGACACGATTGTGCAGAGGTCACGGCAGTACGAATCGGCTGCAGGGGAACGTTCACCGCCGATTTGCCGTTGGCGTCGATCGCGGTGGGATCGGGTGTGGCCAGGATGGTTACACGCGGTTGGTGGCTGCCCGACGGTGCTCGTGCGGCTCGCCGTCCAGCCGGTGCGGATCGGGTAGCCGCCGCCGGCGGCGCATGTGCACCAGGATCAATACGCTGGTCAAGGCGGCGTACACGCACCACAACGAAGCGAAGGCCTCGGCGTACAGAAGGGCGACGGCCGTCAGCCCGACCACGTTCAGGACACCAAAAGCCACGATCGAGCGGTAGCCGGACATCGGTGCTGGCCCGGTCACGGCCACTACGTAGAGCACGATCCACAGGAGGGCATGCGACAGGCCCACGTCGTAGGACAGTGCGTGCTCCAACCGCACCACCTTGATGGGACCGTCAAGAACCGCGCTCAGCAGCACAGCCGCGACGATTACGCCCAGGCCGACGAACGGCAGCGTCCTCGCCCGGAAGCCGCGGGGTTCCAGCAACAGGATTGCCGTGGGAACAAGCAGGGGCAGCAGCGGTAGTGCGATGAGCACATACGCAAGCGCCGCCGCCGCTTGCACCCATTCTGGGACGCGCCCGTCGAGGCCCAGCCAGACGAGGGCTTCGATCAGTTGATGGACACAGAAGACGGTCGGCAGGAGTGCGAACGGCAGCTCTCGGCGGGTGCGGACCTCTCGCAGCGACAGCACAGCGATAGGTGCGAGCACGACACCTGCGACGAGGTCAGCCTGCAGGGAGAAGCACACGGGCGAAAGGTACCCCGCAGTGGCTGTAGCCAAGTCCGCTGGCCCCGCCGACCACCGAATTGTTGGCGCCGCGGCAACTGTCTGCTGATCTGCCATTGTGCGGGTGGCGATGGGCTACGCGGTCTTGGACTATGACCTGAGGTGCTCGTCACTCTTCTCGCTGAGCAGTTCATCGAGACTTACCGCCCGTCCGAGGCTTGGCGATCGCGGCCACGGTGTCATTCCGGGTCTAAAACAGGGTGAGACACGAGTGCAGATCCCCCGTCTGCGAACCCAGCGGGGCACGCCCGGCGGGAAAGCGTCATACGCGGACTCCTCGTGCGGGTGGACAGTCAGGGCGAGATGTCGATGCCGGGTGTGGGTCTAATTGCGATCCTGCCCGCAGATCAAAGTACTTCTCGGAAGCCGCTACATCGACGTGGGGATCACCGGTTTGCGCCAGATCGGGTGCCAGCGGCGATGTGGACATGGCCGCCGGTAATGATCTCGTGCGTCGACTGCTCAGTGCTATTTAACAGTCGATTCCACGGTGCGCGGTGTGGGTCCGCGCCACCGGTGAAACACGCGAGACGTGCCAGTGGTCTGAGGATCCGCCACCGACCTGTCGGCAACGCCATGTCGACTACCGCGATCCGTCCGCCCGGCCGCAGCGCCGCCAGCGTCTGATCGAAGCAAGCCTGCCAATCGTCGATGATCGACAACGAATAGGTAAAAATCGCAGCGTCGAAACCGGATCTAGCGCCGAGAATCGTCGATAGTTCGCTGGCGTCACCGGCACGAAGGTCAACATTCGACCAGCCTTGTTTGGATACCCGAGCCCGAGCCTGAGCCAGCATTGCCGTACTGCGGTCGACCCCTTGCACTGCGCCGTTGGCTCCGACGCGATCGATAATCGGCTCGATATTCAAGCCGGTGCCGCAGCCCACGTCGAGCACCTGGGCGCCCGAGCGAAGATCGAGCGCGGCGATACCTCGTAACCGGCCAGCTCGATAGACCGGTCGCTCTCCGGACAGGACGTCGTAGAACCGTGCTCCACCGCTGTAGCGTTTCAATACACAAACTTTCCGCTCAGAGCCATCCGGGCGATCGGCGTAACGTGACTTCTGCAGTATGCGCTCTCTGTGCTTGTGCGACCGATCAACATCTGGACGCTGCTGATCCTGTTCTTACCGATCCCGATGCAGATGATCTCTGACCGGTGGCTTCCTCGCGGCGCCGCTACTCAAACCGTGGCACCGCGTCTGCCGAGCGGTGCAGATCGGGTGTTGCCGCGGCGACTGGAACGCCGGTGAGCTACTCGACATATTTGTCTCGCCTCGCGTCGGGGAGATCGTTCCGAAACTGCAGCACCTTGAGGTTGGTCAGTGGCTGCACATGACTCTGAAGCGGTCAAGAGCTGGGCGTTCGTAGGAATGTTTCACCTAGCCGCTGTGGCTGCTCAACGGACACCGATCGGCACGGCCAGTGGATTTATCTCCACTGGTCGACGGGCGGACCCGGTTTCGTTACTGCGGGTCATCTTCGGCGTGCTGCGTATTGGCGAAATATCGCTCCACGCTCCGGTCTGGCACCAGCCAGATCAACGCCACCGCCGTGAACGCGACGAGACCGAGCTAGGGCTGGATGAGGGTCAATCCGATTCCCGCGACATAGATAACCGGTGAGGTTTTGCCTTTCCAGTCGCCACCGGTAGCAGCTGCCAGAGGACCGTCTGGCCCTTGCCTGCGGACGAGGGTCACGCGCAGCATTTCGTAGGCAACAGCGGCGAGCAGCAGGTTGATCCCATAGACGAGGACCGGTACCTCGACGAAGCCCGTCTCGTCCATCCACCTCGTCGTGAACGGGAAAAGTGATAGCCAGAAAAGCAGGTGCAGATTTGCCCATAGGATTGCGCCGTTGACGTCGTCGGCCAGCTGCACCATGTGATGGTGATTGTTCCAGTAGATGCCGACGTACACAAAGCTGAGCAAGTAGCTCAAAAATGTCGGGGCTGCCTGGGCGAGCCCTTGCCAAGTGGCACTCTCGGGCACGCGAAGTTCCAGCACCATGATGGTGATGATGATCGCGAGTACGCCGTCGCTGAACGCTTCAAGCCGGTTCTTCTTAATTTGCGGTGTCCTTTCTGCCGGCGACGTGCCCACGTCGGGACCGGCGGTTCCGAGCCGACCACGAACTGCGGATGCGTAAGCAGACTGCGCGACGCGCCGACCTCATCTGTGGCTCCTTGCAACGCAGATCAGGCCAATGCATTGCCGGATGATGTCACGCTATTCTGCGAGCGTGTCAATGACTGCGCGCGAGAGTGGGTGACCGAGGACCCTCGGGACGAGGAGTTCAGTGTTGTGCACGACGCTACTAAGCGATCACATGGTCGCAAGGTTGGTGACTTCTCGATCGATTGTCAGAAGCGCACGCGGCTGTCTCTCGCGTTCGCACCTCGCGACTCGACCAGCGCAATCGGCGATGATCACGACCACCTGCTGCGGGAAAGGCAAACTGATCATCACAGCGCATGATCGCAACGACGATGCAATCGACGACAGTGTCCAGTGCGGGTTCACTCCAAGCGTGCGAGCCCGCTGGCCTCGTCGTCGATGCCGCGAGTTCCAGCGTGCTCAGTCATGAGCCCGTGCAGTTCGACCAGGATGTGCGTCCTCGCGTGCGTCTCTTTCGGTCGTTTCGGACTGTCCTACACCCTGCTCACCTTGAGGTGTCGTGCGCCTGATGTTGGTCCAGCCTGTCCAGCCACGCTCCCGGAGAAGCTCGAGCAGTCGTGGGGCGGCGGGAAAGAATTCGAGGAACGCTGCGTCGAGCAGCGCGACCAGGTCGTCACTAATGGGTTGCGCGTCCTCCACCTCTGCGCCTTGGGCAGAGTCGGCTTCGATAAAGGCGACGACCCGGTCGGCGAGTACCGGCATCCGTGGGTCGTTGGGCGCGCAGTCTGCGAGGTCTCCGATGTTGAGGTAAAGCCGGCGCAGCTCAGGGTCCTCGATCTGGGCGTGCTTGATCGTCATGAGGGCTGCCGTCCTGTCTGGGACCTGGGCCGCGATCAGGATCCAGCTGTCGCGCTCGACCTCGATGAGCCGCTCACGGAAACCGAATTCGCGCATCCGGTCGAGGTAAGCGACAGCCTCAGGTGGCAGCGCGAGGCTGTCACCTGAGGCGAGCTGGGCGATGCGCTTCCGATCGGCTTGACGTTCCTGGATCTCGGCGCGCAGGCGGTGGTCGATGTCGGCGACCGCCGCCGCGAACTCCTGCTCCCCTGCAGCGAGTAGTTCCTGGACCCGGGAGAGTGGCACCCCAGCGCCGGCCAGGATCCGAATCTTGACGAGCTCGACGACCGCGGCCGCGTCGTAGCGCCGGTAGCCGGAGTGGTCGCGCTCGGGCTCGGGGAGCAGCCCTTTGGCGTGGTAGTGGCGGACTGCGCGCACTGTCACGCCAGCATAGGACGCGAGTTGGCTGATGGTCAGCATGGTCCTGATCCTGCCCTGGTTCTTCTTAGGCGATTTTTCGGTGGTAGGTGCGCATCGCGAGGGCGTAGGCGACGAGCAGCAGCCCAACGCACCAGGCGAGGGCGATCCAGCCGTCGTTGCCGACCGGTTGCTCGGCATAGAGGCTGCGGATGGTGTTGACGATCGAGGTGACTGGCTGGTGTTCAGCGAACCATCGCACCGGGCCCGGCATCCCTGCGGTGGGTACGAATGCGGAGCTGATGAACGGCAGGAAGATCAGCGGGTAGGAGAATCCGCTGACCCCGTCGACCGACTTCGCGGTCAGCCCGGGGATGACTGCTAACCAGGTCAGCGCCAGGGTGAATAGCACCATAATCCCCAGGACGGCAAGCCAGGCGAGCAGTCCAGCCCCGGTGCGGAAGCCCATGGCCACCGCGACGAGGACAACGAGCACGAGCGAGGTCAAGTTTGCCACGACCGAGGTCAGCACGTGGCTCCACAACACGGCCGACCGAGTGATCGGCATCGACTGGAATCGTTCGAAGATGCCGCTGGAGACGTCGGTGAACAGCCGGAAAGCGGTGTAGGCGATGCCGGAGGCGACGGTGATAAGCAAGATCCCCGGCAAGAGATAGTTGACGTAGGCGCCGCCGCCTACCTTGATTGCGCTGCCGAAGACGTAAACGAACAGCAGCAGCATCGCGATCGGAGTGATGGCGGTGGTGATGATGGTGTCTGGGCTGCGCAGGATGTGGCGCAGGGACCGTCTCAGCAGGACGATCGTGTCGTGGAAGAAGTAGGTGCTCATCCGTGTCTCCTTACTTGTGGGGGTCGTCGCGGCCGATGATGGCGAGGAAGACGTCTTCGAGGGTCGGTTGCTTCTCGACGTACTCCACTTCTGTCGGTGGGAGCAGTGCCTTGAGCTCGTTGAGGGTGCCGTTGGCGATGATCCGGCCCTGGTGCAAGACCGCGATCCGGTCCGCGAGGTGCTCGGCCTCGTCCAGGTACTGCGTGGTGAGCAGCACTGTGGTGCCGCTGCGGGCGAGCCCTTTAACTGTTTTCCAGACCTCGAGCCGCGATTGTGGATCGAGCCCCGTCGTCGGCTCGTCGAGGAAGAGCACGGGTGGGTTGCCGATCAGGCTCATCGCGATGTCGAGGCGGCGCCGCATGCCGCCGGAGTAAGTTGCCGCCTTCCGGCGTCCAGCGTCCGTCAACTCAAATTGTGCGAGCAGGTCAGCTGCGATCCGGCCCGGGTTCTTCAGGCGTCGCAGTTCGGCAATGAGCACGAGGTTCTCCCGCCCGGTGAGGATCTCATCGACGGCAGCAAATTGTCCGGTAAGACTGATCGATTCTCGCACCTTGTCCGGCTGCGTAACGACGTCGTATCCGTTGATGGCGGCGTTCCCGCCGTCGGCCTTCAGCAGCGTGGACAGGATCTTCACTACCGTGGTCTTTCCGGCGCCGTTGGAGCCGAGTAGGGCGAAGATGGTGCCCTCGGAAACGCTCAGGTCGACTCCAGTCAGTACCGTGTTGTCAGCGTAGGACTTGGTGAGTCCTGCGATCTCGATGGCTTGTGTCGTGGTCATAAAGCAAGCTTGCAACCCGTACCTTGGGTCAGAGTCAAGCCCCAAAGCGCGGGCGGCTCTGCAGCGCCGCCCGCGACCAGCGATGGCGGACCTGAAATCTGGCGATCGCGCACGTTCGACCGACCTACCCAGTGCGCGAGCTACGACCGCTTCTTGTTGTCGCAAGGGGATCGACTTTTGCGTCAGGGTGGACCCGGGGCCCACCAATCGCGTCACTCAGGTTCTGCCGAGGTCTGCCTCCAGGCGGTCCACCTCATGAGGGTGAGAACGAAGGGAAGGCATGAAAGTCGCCAGAGGCAAAGGCCGACTCCGGGGCAAGCCCACAAATCTCAGCACTACATAGGAGACCCACCTTGTCGGGCGATACGGAGCCGCGACACATACCAGCCCCAAACTCGCGGAACTGTTATCCGTCGGACGATCGACCCGGAGTGCTCTCCCGTGAGCGGATCGCACCGAGCATCCGTCCAGATCACACCCAATTCGCCGACAGACTAGTCCCTATTGCCTCTGATCCGGGATTCAGAGCCACCACTCTTCTACCTCAGGTCCCGGCACGGTTATGGCCACTGACCAGTGTGGCCCCAGGTAACGCGACCGGTTTCGCCCAACCTCGAGTACGGACAGTGGGGCTACGCTTCGGAAATGGTGAACCATTTGGAGCATCGAATCCAGCAAGGACGCCGAACGGCAACGCGGGAGCGCCTCACCGACAAGGAGAACTCGCGATGACGACTAACCCGGAACGCGCTCGTTCGTGGTGGGGGTGGGGATGGGATGACGCGGCCCTCGCCGACGAGGAATGTCTGGCATACCGGGCACAGCTGCCGGGCCTGGCAGCCGCGCCCTATCCAGTGCCGGACGTGCGGGATCTGAGTCTTACTGCACCGCGTACGAAGGCGCCGCCGTCACTACAGTCGTTGATGTCCGACGCGCCACGCGATCGGGCAAGTCACACATATGGCAAGGCCTACCGGGATGTCATCCGCGCTTTGCGCGGCCAACTGGATGCCGCACCGGATCTGGTTGCGTATCCGAGCGACGAAGCGGACGTCGTCAATGTGCTCGACTGGGCGGGCTCGGCGGAGGTGGCTGTGGTGCCGTTCGGAGGTGGCAGCTCTGTGGTGGGAGGTGTGGAGTTCTCTGGCGAAGGTTATGCCGGCGTTGTCTCGCTCGACCTATCTCGTCTCGATCGCGTTCTGGAGATCGACCCCGTGAGCCAGGCCGCGCGGATCCAGGCCGGCGTGTTCGGTCCCGCTTTGGAAGACCAGCTGCGGCCTGACAACTACACGCTGCGGCACTATCCGCAGAGTTTCGAGTTCTCGACGCTGGGCGGCTGGCTTGCTACCCGATCGGGCGGTCACTACGCGACGCTACACACCCATATCGACGATTTCGTCGAGTCGATGCGGGTCGTCACCCCGGTAGGGATCAGCGAATCGTGGCGGCTGCCAGGGTCTGGCGCGGGGCCTTCGCCGGACCGACTTTTCTTGGGTTCGGAGGGCGTGCTCGGCGTAATCACTGAGGCGTGGATGCGCATTCAGCAACGCCCTGAGTATCGCCGCTCGTCATCGGTTGCCTTTATCGACTCGGCGCACGCGCTCGCCGCGGTCCGGGAGATTGCTCAGTCGGGGCTGAACCCCGCCAACTGCCGACTGCTCGATCCGGGTGAAGCAGCAATGTCTGGAACGTCCGGCCACGGTGATTGGATCTTGGTGCTCGGAGTCGAATCTGCCCATCATCCGGTCGACGACACGCTCAGCCTGCTTCTGGACATTGCCCGTGCCCACGGCGGAAGTGCGGCGGCCCCTGAGCCGTCCGCGGCCGGTGCGTCAGACTTGAAGCGTGGGGCTCGGGACCAGGCCGCCACGAACTGGCGGTCGGCATTCTTGCGCATGCCATACGCGCGCGACGGGCTGGCCCGGATGAGTGGCATCGTCGAGACCTTTGAGACGGCCACGACCTGGGATCGAATCGAGGCGCTCTACCACGACGTGACGATCGAGATCGGTGAGGTTATCGCGAAGATCACCGGCGCCCCCGGCCGGGTGAACTGCCGCCTCACCCATGTGTATCCCGATGGCCCGGCGCCCTATTTCAGCGTCGTAGCCACCGGGCGCCGCGGCTCGGAGGTAGATATGTGGGACAACATCAAGGCAGCATCCATGCAGATCCTCACTCGGCACCACAGCACGGTGACTCATCATCACGCGGTTGGCCGCGTCCACCGGCCGGGCTATGACCGGCAGCGCCCCGACGCGTTCGCCGCGGCTCTCACCGCGTCGAAGGCCACGCTCGACCCCGCCGGCATCCTCAACCCAGGGGTCTTGATACCCGCGCCCCAACGCTGAGGCTAGTGAGCAAAACTGTGACCTAGGAGAAGGCCTGGCGCTCGACAGCCGGACGTTTCGAGCGGACTGCTTATCTGACACCGATCGCGCGGGATCTCAACACAGAGTTGGCCCTACATAGCGATGAAGTCTCAGAGCCTGATCAGCAGTCCAGAGGGAGCAACGGGACAGGCAGCCAAGCTGTCAGAGCGAAAAACCCACGGCAACCCGTTAAAGCAATAGCCGTTCCGCGCGCACCAGGCTCCAGGAACGGCCCAAAGCCCACTTCCCAAGGTAGGGCATCGTTACCAACACCCCTGCAGTGGAACACGTAGTTCTATACCTACTCCGACGCTCACAGGCCGGCCGCTGCCTCTGCGACGTCGGGGCGACGAGAGCCGAACGGGACTGGCCAAAATCAGCTACGGAATATTGTCCGGAACGATTCCTCCTGGGAAAGCCGCGGTGGAGCGATTGGCGGCCGGACGCGTTTCATCGGCAAACTTCACCTGATCGAGTTCATGTTGCCGCAGGTCGCGAACGCCTCGGGTAATGGCGGCATCGATTCGATTTCGAGCGCGATTTGCATCACCGGTGCGGCCCATTGCCAAGCCGCTCAAGTCAACTGGAGCGCCGAAGTGGATCTGGATGAGAGGTTGTCGCCATACTGATGAGACTAGCGAGCCAAGCATGGCTCTCGGATTCTCATACTTAATCATCTCGTGCGCACCCCACTGCGATACCGGGATCACTGGGACCTGGTGTTCAAGGGCGAGTCGCGCCAAACCGGTTTTGCCTTTCTCGGGCCACCAGTCAGGATCGAGGGTGAGGTGTCCCTCGGGATAAATCACCAAATGCGCACCACTATGCAAGGCGAGGTTGATCAATTCCATCGATCGCTGCGCGTCTTCGCGACCACGATTAACCCGCAGACTTCCCGACCGCTCGAGCAGCTTGCCAGCAACCGGTGCCTGCATGATTCCAGCCGTCACCAGAAATCGCGGCTCGAGTCCGATCCGTCCCATGGCTGCCGACAACGCAAACGCGTCTACGTTGCCGATGTGGTTCGGCGCAATCAGCAGTGGTCCGCGCAGCAACTCTGGCGAAATCGACCCACTGATCGCGAGTCGACCGAACGTACCGACAACAGGACCGCCGGCGTAACGCAGTAGATACCTCCAGAACCACCAAGGCCTGGTTGTGGCGGAAATCTTCTGACGGTCGAACCAGTCCTCACCAGTCATCACGCACCACTCCATACGCCTCGATCTGTCATGACCGCCTTCAACACCTCGGGCTTGTCGGTCATGATGCCGTCGACTCCCAGATCGAGTAGCTCGTTCATTTGTGCTGGATCGTCGATCGTCCATACATGCACCTGTTTGCCGATGGCGTGCGCGAACTGAACGAATCGACGCGTGACTACCTGGAATCGGCCAACCCGGTGCGGGACTTGAGCGCAGTGCCCAGCGATCGGCAGAAATCGTCCGAGGCTCGATTGCATCGAGGCGACACGTAAGGCAGTGATGGTGCGCGGACCCATGCTGAGGATTGCCGCGGGCCCGGCAAGTCGCCCCATATAAACAATCCGGCGATCTGAGAACGACGCGAGACAGACCCGACTCAATGCATCGTGTGCCCTCACGACTTCGACGAGAGGAGCGGCGACCGCGGCTGATTTGGCGTCAATGTTGAGATTGAGTTGCGGCCACGCCGAGAGCACCTCATCGAGGCGAGCGATCGTACCGCCGTCACCAATCTGAAAACTGCGCAATTGGTCCCAAGTGAGACCTCGCAGTGACGCACGAGCGCCGGAAACTCGGCGCAAATCGCCATCATGCATCGCCACGACAACGCCGTCCTTGGTCACGTGAACGTCCGTTTCGATATATCGATAGCCATGCTTGACGCTCGCCTCGAATGCTTCCATCGAGTTCTCTAGACCGCCGTAGGCCCCGCCGCGATGGGCGAATGCGATCGGTAACGGACCATTAAGGAAACTCACCCGCTTAGCCTGCCATGTTCGCTCTGATCTGAGGCATACCCTCGGAACGTGTCGGTAAAACCGCGATGTAAATGGTGCAGTCGACAGATTATCGATGATCTATCGACTGGGCGACGCAAGCAATATTGCTCGCAAGCCTGTCGCCAGCGAGCGTACGAGAAACGGCGCGAGCAAACCTTGGGGCTTCCGCACGACCCAGAGGCGGTGGTCATCAATCGCGTTCAAATGGAATATTTGCAAGATCGGCTCTACATTTTGCGGTGCGCAATCGAGGACCTGTCGTTGGCCATGGCCGATGGTGATCATGCTGGAACACTGATCGTGGCGACCGAAGTGGTTCATGCGGCCGGGGATCTTGACACCTTGTGGGTCACACCCTGAGCTAGTGCAACAGGTATGCGACCTGGCGCGAGTCACCAGAAATGATATTGCGGTCGCCCAACGTTCTGGTGTCTGTTAGGAAAAATGGCAGTTATATTATCGAAGCAGGGACCGGCCGACGTGAGCGGCGCCGTCGGCGCGCCGCGTGAATGGCAGCACGACGCGGTACCGATGCAGCTGCATCCGGGCGATCTTGGCTGGTTCTGGCGGTTCGGCATCGCGGCGATCGTGGCGGCAGTACGAACCTGGAGCCGAGATGATCGGATGCTCGCCGTCGCGTTACTAGACGGCCCCGATCTAGCCCGTGTAACGACCGCTCCGAACGCTTATAAAGACGAAGAGTTTGGCTCAGCAAATCGTTGCTGATTTGATCGATCCGAACCGCGGCATACTGCCGACCGGTGAGGTTCAGTTGAGGCCCGCACTGGTTCTCTAGTCCCGGAGTTGCTCGGTCGGGTCGGTTGGCGAGTTGGTGAGCAGTGGACGCCACTACGCCGGGACCTCGCCGCGCGACTGCCGGATCCTGGTGTACGGATCGGCCTAGTCGGCCCGCAGCAGGCTCATTTGCGCGCTGCGGTGCACCAGGCCTCGTTCGGCTCGGCGGAGTTCACGGAGGACCGCTGGCGCGGGATGGCCGATGGGTTGCCCTACGCCCATGCTCGAGGCTTGGTCGCGTTCAACACGTCTGGTGACGCCGTGGCGGCCGCAGCAGTGTGGTCAGCTGGCATGGGCAAGCCCGGCGTGTTGGAGCCTCTGGGCGTGCATAGCGCGCATCGCGGTCATGGTTATGGCCAAGCGATCCGCTTGCTGCTGCGGCGGTGCTTCAGAGCTTAGGAGCCTCATGCGCGATGGTTTGCACTCCTAGCTCCAATGTCGGCGCTGTCGCGACTTATAAGGCAGCGGGTTTCGACGAACTTCCCG
>JBDTCL010000383.1:0-12489 GCA_039923595.1 Antricoccus sp.
CCAGGTCACCCCACTCGGCATGGCCACATTCCTGGTCAAGGCAAAAGCCGACCCCAAAGTGGGTCCATGGCTGATCACGGCGATGCAGAACACGACGTCGACAGCAGCTGATGGCACCGACCAAAACTTCGGTCTGAAGGCGGCCGACCCTGCCGCTGCGGTGAAGCAGGGCTGGGGTGGTGATACTGCTGACGGCAACTCCATTGGCACGCCGTCTATCGGTTACGTAGCTAACGGCCGCTACGCGATCGCGATCTATACCAACCAAGACTCGCAGACGTCCCAGGACCTGGCTGCTCAGATAGTGAGCCAACAGGCGCAGATCCTGATGCCTGGCGGCGTTCTCCCGGCGCTCTGAATCGTCCTTGAGCGAGCGGATCGTCCTTGAGCGAGCGCCAACGAGATCCTGGAATTTTATCGCTGTCTTTCTCCTTAGCGCCGTACTGGTCAACGCGCCACGCGGCGTCAGGCGTCAGGTGCAGCGGAACACGGCGCGTCCTTGGGCCCCGGCTGAGGTCTGCACTGCCACCACATCACGAATCACGTCGAACACATGCGACAGCGGCAGTGGCGCGTCGGCAACTCTCAGGTGCCGGTTGGTGACGGCCACCGGGTGCCACCAGGCGCCATCAGCGGTCAAGGTGGGCTCGGGCTCAACCGATTCGAGGGTGATTTCCACGCCGGCATCGGCATAGCCCTCTTGGGCGACGGGCCGAATGAGCCGGTCCTCCTCTGCGATCCCAAGCTCAGAAAGCGCACCGTGCAGGTCGCCGGCGTCGGCAGCGTCTTCGGGCAGGTACGTCGTGGCGACGCGGACCCGGAAGTCAAGCTCGCGGGCTAGCCGGATCCCTTCGAGGGCCCGCAGGTGCGAACCGGCACCTCGTTGCCGGTCGTGCAGTCCCGGACCCGCCGAGTCGAGGCTGATTTGCAGGATGACCCGATCGCGCTCGAAGGACTCCAACGTCTTGCGACGCCGGCCGCGGCCGAAGACCATGGCGTTGGTCAGCAGTGTCACCGGGACGTGCTGGGCGGATCGGTTGACGAGTTGGTCGAGCTCTGGGTGCAAAAACGGCTCGCCGCCGGTGATCAGCAGCTCCTGACCTCCCTGCGCGGCGAACTGCTCTGCAGCACTGGTCGCGACCTCGACCGGCATCAGTCGCGCTTCGGCCTGCGGCGATGACGCCGCGCAGCAGTAGCTGCAGGCCAAGTTGCAGTGGAAGTTCGAGTACAGCCACAGCCGCGACCCCAAGGGGACCGCTGCGCCGGCTGAGTACTCGGGCGCTACTGCCGCAGGGTGTCCCGGATCCGCCGCCCGCTTGCCCCCGCGCTCGATCCATAACCGCCAGGGGCCGGTCTGCTCGCCCACGACCTGAAGCAAGTCATGACCGGCCAGCCGCGCCCACGCGGGCAGATCGGCGAGTACTGAAGGCTCACGGGTGTGCAGCAGCAGCACCTCGCCTTCCTCGATCCGCCGCATCCTGGAGGTAATGGCGAGCAATAGACCGCTACCGCAGTCCATATCGCCACCGTCATACTCCAGGGCGACGGGAACGGTGCGGGCAGAGGTATCGGCGACCGGTTGCATGCTTAGAACGACAACGAAGACGCGCCGTCGGCCAACAGCGCGACCAGAGTCGCGCCGCCGACGATGGTGGCACCCTCGATGACGTCGTCCTGAGTAATCCCACGCTTCTTGGCGCAGGGACTGCACACCAAAAATTTGCCGCCGGCCTCGACGAAGCTTGTTACTAGTTCCGACAGTGGGGCGAAGCCCTCCTCGTGCAAGGTCTCGGCGACCCCCTTCTTCACGAGCCGGGTGCCCTCGGAGGAAACGAAGACGGTCGTCTCCTGCGCGGAGGCCACTGCTGCCCCAGCGACAACCATCGCGACGCTGGTGCGGTCGACGTCGTCGCCGGAGTGAGTGAGGTTGATAACGAGACCATTCATGCGGGTTCCTTCTGGTGGTGGTTATGCGGCGGCTCCGTATTGAGCCGCCACGGGCTGGAATCTTGGGTGCTGCGCGCGCCGGGCGCCAGACGGAGGTCGTAATAGGGACGTGCGTCGCCGTCTAGGCCGTGTCCGAGGTACTGGTGGCCGGTCAAGTGGCACCAAGCGGGCAGGTCAAGAGCAGCAGCCGGATCCGTAGCTAAGAGACGAAGGGTGCTGTGCGGGGGCAGCGTGCGAATTCGGGCAGCGAGCACCAACAACAGTTCACCGCACGCTCGGTCGCCACCGTCGATTACCTCGCCACTCATCGCGCAATCCCGGCCATCGCGAGGCCAACCTTGTGCACCAAGGCTTTCCTCCTTAGACCTACTGCTTGAGTACGCAACTGTCCAAACCATAACCCGGATACGGGAAAGACCGCAGGAGAATCGTTCGGAGTAGTGCAGCGAGGTCGTCCGCGCCGCGCGATTGGAGCGGCCCCCTTCGGCAGTCGGTCCGCATCGTTCAAAGCACGCCGAAGCAGTAGTTCGATTTGCGCATTCACGCTGCGTAGGTCAGCGCGTGCCCATTGGCCGAGGGCTGCATAGACAGCTACATCTAGTCGCAGCGGCACGGCATGCCGTTGCGACCTCCCACGTGGTTGCGCTCGCCCGCTTTCAGACACGAATTAGGTGCAGCGCAATCTGGAGTTGACCGACCGGACAGCACGCGTGCGGCTTGGTCATGAAATCGATTGATTCACTCTGAGTACTCATCATTAGCGCACGTCCTTAATCTGATATCGAATAAATGTCACATCAAGGCGCGTTTGTTAACTAATACTTGGAGCCGAGTGCGGGACTCGAACCCGCAACCCTCTGTTTACAAGACAGATGCGCTGCCAATTGCGCCAACTCGGCCTGCACCGAAGTGCCCCGCCTATCTTAATGGCTCGCTAAATCGCGTGCGAGCGGGCACGCCAGAGCCGAACCCTACGACAGTTCCAAGTACGCGGCCACGCGGTCAACGATCTGCCCGACCGGCAGCTCAAAGGAAACCGGAAAACATTTCTCATCCTGGCCCGGCGGCTCTAGTGTGTCGAACTGAGATTGGACTAACGAGGTCGGCATAAAGTGCCCGGCCCGATGCGAGACCCGTTCAATTATCGTCTCGATGCTCCCGGTCAAATGTACGAAAAGAACATCCGGCGCATGAGCCCTGATGGCATCGCGATAGGACCGTTTGAGTGCTGAGCAACCGACCACTCCACCGCCGGATTCATGATCGCCAAGCCACCGACCTACGGCTTCCAGCCAGGGCCAGCGATCCCCATCAGTCAGCGGATGACCACTGGCCATCTTGTCGATATTGGCCTGCGGATGCAGCTTGTCGCCGTCTTCGAACGGCAATCCCAGCCGGGCACCGATCCACTCACCCACCGTGGTCTTGCCGCAGCCGGTAACACCCATCACCACGATGACCGGCGGGGCGAGCTGAGAGTTCATCGCACTTCCCCCAGCGTTTTGCTCACGACACCGGCGGTATCGCGATGGACAAAGATTCGGATTGGCCGCATCCTGGGACAATAGCCTGGTGACCCTAATCCTCGCCGCTGACTTCACCGGCGAGCTGTGGCTGCTCGGTCCCGACGATGATGCAGCCCGGACCGTCACGACGGCTCAAATTGCCACGATCGAACAGAGCGACCGGCCGAGATGGGTGCTGGTATCCGCATCGGCTCTATACCCAGCGATTCGGCGGGCGGGCGTACGACTTGATCGCTGCATCGACCTCACTCACACCGAAGCACTGCTACTCGCTCACGCCGGCCGGCACGGTGAGGCGCCGGACCTCGCCAGTGCACTCGCGCGACTACGCGGAACCGAAACGACACACCATCGACAGAGGCCCTCAGCATCGTCTGAACGCGAACCACTCGCACTCTTCGGCAGAGACACCGACGACGGATCGACCGACCCGGCCAGTTCCGCGCTGTTAGTCCACGATGACCAACAGCAACGCATCAGTCGGCTGACAAACGCTGGCGCGTTCAAGCTGCTCACCGCCGCCGACTCCGTGGGGGCATTGCTCGCTGTGGAAATGACCGAGACCGGTCTGCCATGGGACGAGGCCATCCACGACGCACTGCTCACAGACTTACTAGGCCCCCGGCCTATGGCTGGGGCCAAACCAGTCATCCTCATCGAGCTCGCCGCACAAATCAGCGACGCATTCGACGGGCGGAGCATCAATCCCGACTCGCCGGCCGAGCTCGTAGCGGCATTTGCGCGTGCCGGAATCGAGCTCGAGTCAACTCGATCGTGGATGATCAAACACATTGACCATCCTGCCATCGCGCCGCTACTGAAGTACAAAGAACTCTCTCGGATCCATGCAGCGAACGGCTGGAATTGGCTGCATACATGGGTTTCCAACGGTCGGTTTCGTCCGGAGTACATACCCGCTGGAGTTGTTTCAGGTCGATGGGCAAGTCGCGGCGGCGGCGCCCTGCAAATCCCGCGTCGACTCCGCGGCGCCGTGGTGGCCGACCCGGGATACGTTCTAGTCGTCGCCGACGCTGCCCAGCTTGAACCCCGAATACTCGCGGCAATGTCTGAAGATCCCGGCATGATGCGAGCGGCAGAGTCAGTTGACATGTACGCCTCGCTCGCTGACGAAGCTTTCGGTGGTCAGCGCGATAAGGCCAAGATCGGACTTTTAGGGGCAATGTACGGCCAAGTTGGCGGCGGCGCGGCAGCGCCACTGCAGGTCCTGCGCCGCAGTTACCCGACGGCCTTAAAACTGCTCGAAGACGCCGCATCGATTGGTGAACGCGGTGGTCTCGTTCGATCACATCTTGGTCGGACCTGTCCCCCGCGCTCGCAGCGAGACCCCACCCAGCCACAAGAGCGCGCTCGCGGCAGATTTACCCGCAACTTCATCATCCAGGCCACCGCCGCCGAGTGGGCAGAATCTTTGCTCGGGCTGCTTCGCCGACGCCTGTTTGAGCGGTACAGCGATAGCGCCCAAATCGTTTTTTATCAACACGACGAAGTGATCGTGCATTGCGTCGCCGAGCACGCCGATGCCGTCATCGCTGAGATCGCTGACTCCGCCAGAGCGGCCACATCACTGTTATTTGGCGATGTACCAGTCCGTTTCCCATTAGTCGGCAAAACGGTGCGTAGTTACGCCGACGCTAAGTAGCCGGTGGCCCTGTCGTGGATCGAATCCGAAGTTTTGCATCAAGCAAGATTCGTTCCGGATCGCTAGAGCTACCCTCCAAAAGGATCTCCGCAGCAAGACGTCCCTTATCGGTCAAGCCTTGACCCACGGTGGTAAGGCCAAGCTGCGCCGCGACCGGCACATCATCGAAACCAGAGACCGATAATTGCTCCGGAACCGCGCGCTGGCAATCGGCGGCCGCACTAAGTACGCCTTCGGCAAGCACGTCCGACAGGCAGACGATCGCGCTTAGCGAGGGGTCCCGCTCGAGAAGTTTCTGGGCTGCATATCGGCCGGCTGCGACCGAACGCTCGGCGCACTCAAATACCGGCACGTCGAGGAAGTTCACCCCGTGCCTGTCAAATCCTTGAGCGAGACCTAACAACCGATCTGCGGCAACCCGCTGCATCGAGGCACGCTGCCGCTCGATCGATGCGAACGCTCCGAACTGCTCGGTGCGCGAACGTTCCAGAACCAGCGGCGTGGAGACAATCGCCACCCGGCGATGCCCCAGTCCGCCAAGGTAATCGGCGAGATCAGTCGCTGCGGTGACATCATTGACGTTGATCGTCGTGGTCCGGGGGAGCTCAATTCCGCCATCGACGATCACCGTCGGCAGCGACCGAGCGACGACCGCTCGCAGTACCGGGTCATCGTTTGGCACGAGGTAAATGACAAAAGAATCGACGACCGCACCGCGAATGGCCTCCACGGCGCGTGCTCCGCGTCGGGCAGGCAACAGCAGGACCCCGGTTCGGTTCTGCTCGCAAACATCAATGAACGCCTCGAAGAACTCCATCGCAGCCGGATCGCGGAGCGCGCCGTGCATGCTTTCGGTGAGCACTAGCCCAATCGCGCCCGCACGTGCCGTGCGCAGGCTTCGGGCGATCGGATTCGGGCCGGGGTAGCCAAGGTTATCGGCGGTCCGCAAAATTCGTTCGCGCAGTTGCGGCGAAAGTTGATCGGGCCGGTTATACGCGTTTGACACCGTGGTTCGGGATATTCCCAGCGTCCGCGCCACCACGTCTAGGGAGCCTGCGCGCGCTTCTCGGCGACGAGCTCTTGGCCCACTCTTAGGCGGTTCGGACACCAAACAAGAGTAAGGCCATAGGCTTAGCCGCGTGTCTCAACCTGTGAGTGTGCCCTCGATGGCGGGCGATGAAGAACGTCGAGTCGGTCTACGCAAGATGAAAATGGTCGCCGGCAGCCTGCTGCTGATCGCTGCGGTCATCTTCTTCGCTTGCGTCATCTGGCAGCGCAACGGCGCACCAGGCTGGGTCGGTTACCTGCAGGCCACAGCCGAGGCCTCGATGGTCGGTGCCCTGGCGGACTGGTTTGCAGTCACGGCCCTCTTTCGCCACCCCATGGGTATCCCCATCCCCCATACGGCCATCATTCCGAACAAAAAGGATCAGATTGGTGAGGGACTCGGCGAGTTTGTGCAGTCCAATTTTCTCAGCGGTCCCGTGCTCGCCGACAGATTACGCCAGCTTGGCGTATCAGCGCGCCTCGGGCAGATCCTTGAAGAGCCACGCAACGCCCGCAAGCTCGGCGATAATCTCGGTGTCGCGATCCATGCGGTAACTGAGTTCCTACGCGACGAGGACGTCCAGACCGCGATCGAGTCGCTCATCGTTTCACGGGTCCGCGAGACGAGCCTCGCGCCAATGTCGGCGAAGCTAATCGACGTCGCGGTCGAGGGCGGCAATCATCAGCACATGATGACCGCAGCGCTGAAGGGCCTGGAGAAGTTTCTTGAGGAAAATAAGGTTGTTTTCCGCGAGAAGCTTGCTGATGAATCACCTGAGTGGGTGCCTGCGTGGGTCGATGATCGAATTTTCGCGAAAATGTTCACCGGCGTGCAAAGCTTCATTGCTGATGTCTCGAACGACGAACACCACGAACTTCGCAGTCAATTTGATGCGCGCGTCCGCGAATATGCTGATCAATTGCGTACTGATCCAGACGCTGCGGCCAAGCTCAACGAGATGAAGAACGACATTCTCAGTCACCCCTCGGTCAAGGAATGGTCAGCAACCGCGTGGACCGCGCTCAAGCGCAACCTCGTCGAGCAAGCGAATGACCCGCACTCTGCACTGCGCGCGCAGGTAGAGGCGACAATCGTCCGGTTTGGACGCCACCTCGGCACCGACGAAGCGTTGCGGACCAAGCTCGACGGCTGGGTCGAGCGCGGTGTGCTTTATGTTGTCGAGCAGTACAAGAGTGATATCGCCGAACTGATCTCTGGAACGATAGCGAAATGGGATTCCGATGAGACCTCGAACCGGATCGAGCTGCAAGTAGGCCGCGACCTGCAATTCATCCGGATCAACGGCACCGTTATTGGTGCGCTCGCGGGACTTGTAATTTATACAGTCGCGCAGCTCATCTCCTAGCCCTTATGGCCTTCGGCTCAGAGCCAACGCTGTTAGTTCAGCGATAGACTTCACTTCTCTGCCGGCTAACTGCCGGATCTGGGTCTGGCAGGAGAATCCGTCCGCAACCACAATCGCATCAGGCTGCGCGGCCAGCATCGGCAGCAGTCGATCTTCGGCGACCTGTACGGATACATCAGCGTGTTTGCTACTGAAGCCGAATGATCCAGCCAACCCGCAACAGCCCGAATCCAACACTTGCACCTCGTAACCAAGCGCGCTCAACATCTGCACGTCAGCATCATGACCGCCATTAGCGTTCTGGTGGCAATGCACCTGAAGGAGCACCTTTTGTCGCTCAGCTAGTGGCGGCAGTTCAATCGTTCGACCGGTCAACCATTCTGGCAGGGAGATCGCAAGCTTTGATAAGGCCAGCGCGGTCGGATCATCATGAAATAGGCCAACTAATTCGTCACGGAAGGTCGCCAGACAGCTAGGTTCGAGGACCACAATCGGCGTCTGCGCGGCAATATATGGCCGCAGCGCCTGCATCGTTTTGACCAGGCTCTTCTTGGCCGTGTCGAGCATGCCGAAGTCATAGAGCGGCCGGCCGCAGCAGACATCCTCGGTCGGGATCCGGACTCGGCCACCCGCAGCTTGCATGACGGTGAACGCTGCCTGCCCGGCCTCGGGTCCGAGATAGTTCGTGAACGTATCCACCCACAAGACGACCTCGTCGCCTGTGGTTGCCAAGTCTTGTCCGGCAAGCCAAGAACGCAGTGTTTGCTGAGCGAAGACTGGTGCCGGCCTCGATGTCGTCACACCCCCGGCAGCCTTGAGTACCTTGCCTAGCGGTGATTTCAGTGTTGCGTTGGTCAGCCGCGGCATCTTCGATGCCAATTTCGCGCCGTAACGAATCATGCCGAGTGAATATGCCTTACGAGGTCGCAACCTGCCCTTGAAATGATGCGACAGGAATTCCGATTTGAAGGTCGCCATATCTACGTTCGTCGGACAATCGGTCTTACATCCCTTACACGCCAGGCAAAGCTCAAGCGCATCAGCAACATCCTTATTGCGCCACGTCGCAGGAGTCACCTCGCCACGAAACATTTCTTGAAAGATCTTGGCCCTACCGCGGGTGGACTGCACCTCATCGGCAGTGACCCGGTACGACGGACACATCGTGCCGGTGTCGGTGCGCCGACACTTGCCCACGCCCACGCATCGATCAGCAGCATCCTGCAGCGAGAAGCCTTCGTCACCGAAATAGAAGGTCGTCGTACTCAGCGGATTAGCTGGTCGATCGGGACCATGCTTCAAATTGGTATCCAGCGGAAACGGGTCAATGAGCTTGCCCGGATTCATCCGGGCACCTGGATCCCAAATCGATTTGAACGTCGAAAAAGCACTCATGATCTCGGGGCTAAACATTTTGCGCCAAAGCTCCGCGCGGCCTTGTCCATCACCGTGCTCGCCAGATAGCGAACCGCCAAGGGCGATACAGATGTCGGAGGCCTGATCGATATAGGAGCGGTATTTCTTAATACCTTCGAAGGTGCCCAGGTCGAATGAGCTGCGGGTGTGCAGACAGCCGTCACCCAGATGGCCGTACCAAGCACCGGTATAACTAAAGTCTTTCCACAGCGCACTTATCTGGCGGATGTACTTGCCTAGATTCTCCGGCGGGACCGAAGCATCTTCCCAGCCTTCAATATTCGGAAGTTGTCCCGGAGGTCGTGCGGTGGCACCGAGGCCAGACTCACGTACCGCCCACATCGCCTTCTGTTCGGCCGCGGTTCGACAGACCTTGATACTTGGACTTCCCGGGGCATTGCGGACTGCGTTGTCGACAAATGCATCAACCTCAGCCTCGTCGAACGCACCGAACTCAGCGAGCACCCAGCCGCGGCCTGGTGGCAATGCGGCAAGGGACGACAAATGCATATTGCGGCTGCGCATGTACCCGCACAGCACGTCGTCGATACCTTCGATGCCAATAACACCAGGCAAAGTACGAAATTCGGCCGCGTGATCAGCGGCGGTGAAAATATCCTCGTAGCCCATCACCACCAAACGGCGGTAGCGGGGCCATTCGACGAGTTTAAGGGTCGCCTCGGTAACGGTGACGAGCGTCGATTCGCTGCCTACCAGAGATCGCGCGACGTGTGGACCACCCTTTTCGAGTAGCGCATCCAGGTTGTAACCACTGACTCGTCGCGGAATATTTGGAAATTCTAGGCGGATTCGCTCAGCAAATTGATCTCGCAGCACGCTGAGCTGACCAAATATTTCACCGGTCCGACCGCTCTGCCGGGCGAGGTGAATTAGCTCGGCATCGCTGATCTTGCCCACATCCAGCTTTAGTCCGTCATAGGTCTGGATCCGTAAAGATTCAATGTTGTCGACCGTCTTGCCGGCATAGACAGAATGCGTACCACACGAATTGTTCCCGACCATGCCGCCGATGGTGCAGTAGGCGTGCGTTGCCGGATCAGGGGCAAATGTCAGGTCATGTTTTTCGGTAACGAGTCGCAGATCATCGAGCACGATGCCGGGCTGCGCAACAGCAATCCGCGACTCAGGATTGAATTCAATCACTTTGTTCATATATCTGGAAAAATCGAGAATAACCGCGACGTTTGTGGTTTGTCCTGCGAGACCAGTGCCGCCGCCGCGGTTCAAAACTGGTGCATTGACCTCTCGCGCCGCGGCCAGCGTCGCCTCGACATCTCCCTCATCGCGCGGAAAGACGACACCGATCGGCACCTGCCGATAGTTCGAGGAATCCGAAGCATAGGCAGCGCGGGTGGCTGAGTCGAAGGAGACATCGCCGCCAACCGTGCGCTGCAACAACTCCGCTAAAGATTTCGATGCCTCGGTGCTGACACCGGACCGATCAAGTCTGCGACCGGGCATTCCGAGATCAATCGACATCATTCATGCACCCTTCTCGATATTGAGCTCCTGCGATCACTCATGTTGCTTGCTTGGTACGCCGTTCGGACGTCATTTGCCAGAGCGCCACCGAAGCCGCGACCGAAGCATTCAGCGATTCAGTGATTCCGGCCATCGGAATCGACAGAATTTGGTCACATTTCTCAGCGACTAAACGCGACAGGCCTTTACCTTCAGAGCCGACCACGATGCAGAGAGGATCGGTAGCACCGCTGAAGTCCTCGAGCTCCATGTCACCATCCGCGGCAAGGCCGACCACGAAGATGCCTGCTTTTTGCAGCTCCAAAATTGTTCGCGAGAGGTTAGTGACGCGGGCTACGGGCAGCCGGGCAGCAGCACCAGCGGACGTCCGCCACGCTGTCGCGGTCATGCCAGCGGCACGTCGCTCTGGCACGATCACGCCGTGCGCACCAAACGCTGCGGCGGAGCGAACCACTGCACCGAGATTGCGCGGGTCCTGCACACCGTCGAGTGCGACCAGCAGTGGCGCTTGGTCGGTATCGACGGCTGCAGCAATCAGATCCGAGGGCTCCCGGTATCGGTACGGCGGAACGGCTATCCCGATACCCTGGTGCAACACGCCGCCGGTCATCCGGTCGAGTTCCATTCTGGATATTTCGTGGATCGGAAGACCACGATTGCCGGCGATCTGGATCGATTCGACTACCCGGTCGTCGAGATCGGACTGCTCCGCGACATAAAGTGCCATTGCTGGGATTTCGGTACGCAGCGCCTCAATGACCGGGTTACGCCCGACGAGCATTTCCGGCGCAGTCGCGGACTTGCGCCGAGTTGCCGTACTGCCAGCCGCCTTCTTAGCGAGCTTCGCCTTGCGATGTGCGGGGTGATACGGACGATCGACAGCGGCCGGCGTCGGTCCACGACCCTCGAGGCCCTTGCGACGCTTGCCGCCGGAGCCGATGACCTGGCCTTTCTTGGTGCCGCCTTTGCGCATTGCGCCTTTGCGTTGTGAATTTCCGGCCATCAGGCCAATCCCTCCAGCGACCAGGTCGGCCCATGGGGACCATCTTCGATCGCAATTCCAGCTGTTTTAAGTTCATCACGAATTGCATCCGCGGCGGCGTAGTCTTTGCGGTCGCGCGCATCTTGGCGATGCGTGAGCGTGAGCGTCACCAACGCATCAATGACCGGCGTGTGGTCTGAGCCGGTCATGGTCGACCAGTGCGGATCGAGCGGATCGAGTCCGAATACGTCGAGCATTGCGCGTACTTGAGCGAGTGCCTGCGGCGTGGGGGCACCCTCGGCGAGGATGCTGTTGGCGTCGCGGATTGTGTCGTAGATGACAGCGAGCGCCGCGCTCACCCCGACGTCATCGTTGAGTGCATCAACAAACTTTTGCGGAAGCTCCACCACCGCCACATCGATAGCTTCAGGCGAGAGTTTGCGCGCGCGGTCGACAAAGTTTTCAATGCGGGTGTATGCCGCCTTGGCTTCGACAAGCGAGTTCGCGCTGTACTCGATCGTGCTGCGGTAATGCGAACCCGCGAGATAAAACCGAATATCGACCGGGCGGACGGTTTTCACGAGCTCGTCGACGCTGAGGGTGTTACCCAACGACTTGCTCATCTTTTCGTCGCCCATGGTGACCCACGCATTGTGCAGCCAGTATGCCGCGAAGTGGTCGCCGACGCTGGCGCTCTGGGCAAGTTCGTTTTCGTGGTGCGGGAACCGCAGGTCGATGCCGCCCCCATGGATGTCGAACGCACTGCCCAGATATCGCCGGATCATCGCCGAGCACTCCAAATGCCAACCGGGACGCCCCTCGCCCCAGGGCGTTTGCCAACTCGCGGTGTCAGGCTCGCCGCCTTTGCGCCCTTTCCACAGGGCGAAATCGCGCGGGTCCTTTTTGCGATCGTCGGTGTCGGTATCGGCGGCCGGTTCTAGGTCGTCGAGTCGTTGACCGGTCAGCTCGCCATATCGGGGCCATGAACGGACATCGAAGTACACGTCACCAGCGACCGCGTAGGCGTGACCAGCGTCGATG
>JBDTCL010000384.1:0-16233 GCA_039923595.1 Antricoccus sp.
GTCAAGATCAGTGCGACGCTGCCCGCTGATGACGGCGCGCGGGTCGTGGCGGCATTGGAGTGCGCCAAGGATCACCTCGACACTGCGGCCATTGCTGCGCACGACGTTCCCGCGGGAACGTTTTCGGCCCCATCGCACCAGCCTGGGCAGGCGGACATCCCACTGATTGGAGCGGTCAGTGCCCCGACTGCGGCGAAGATGGCGTGTACCGCACGCGTGCAACTGCTCATCGAAGGCGCTGATGGGCACGTCCTGCACCTCGGACGCACGCAGCGGTTCGTCACCAAAATGCAGCGCCGTGCTCTGATGGCACGTGATGGCTGCTGCCAATGGCCCGGCTGCGCCCGAGTGCGGCACCTCAAAGCCCACCACGTCATTCACTGGGCCCGCGACGGTCGGTCGGATCTGGACAATTACGTCCTCCTCTGCGCGCGGCACCACACCCTCGTGCACGAGGGCGAGATTACGATCAGCAAACTGCCACCGAGTATCGAAGCGACCTACCTAGCGGGGGGACCGCTGGCAGTTCCACCGCGCGACCGGTGCCGTCATCCACTCTCAACACACCGATGCCGCCGGTGGCGCCCGGGAGGAAGAGCCATGGGACCGCGAAACCCGGATACTCGCATCACTGATCAACGACGTCCACGACATCGAACACCCCATCGCGAAACAGATTCGACCCAACTGGGGCGGTGAACCCATGAACATCAGCCACGTCCTGGACATGCTGCTGTCCGACATCGCCCTCCACGAAGACATCACCACCCACGCCAGCTAGTGGCAAACTTCGCGAGGCGTACCTCAGCTAGGTGAGCGAAAACTTCGCCGCGGCCCGAACCTCGTCGAGGCTGGTGTCGAGGGCGCCAGCGAGGTCGATCGCACCGACTGCCTCGATTGAGTCCAGCCAGTTGGCGACAATGCGATAACCATGCTCGGTCAAGATCGCCTCGGGATGAAACTGGACAGCGTCGATCGGCAGCGAGCTGTGGCGCATTCCCATCACCACCCCCGAAGCCGTACGCGCGGTCACGACCATCTCTGCACTCAGGCCCGCCTCTTGTACGACAAGCGAGTGATAACGCGTCGCGATAAATGGTGACGGTAGCCCCGCAAGCACTCCGGTGCCGTCATGCTGCACCGCTGAAGTCTTGCCGTGCAACAACTCTGGCGCATGACCGATAGCACCGCCGTACACCTCGCCAATCGCCTGATGACCCAGACATACGCCAAAAAGCGGCAGTTTCAACCGCGCACAAAGGCCCACCATCGGCACCGAAACGCCTGCGGTGCTCGGCGTGCCGGGTCCGGGCGAGATGAGGACGCCGTCGGGCCGGTGCGCATCGATCAGCTGCTGGGCGCCCGCGTCATCGATCGACCCCTTATCACTGCGCACCACAACAGGCTCGCCGCCCAACTGCGCAATGTATTGCACCAGGTTGAAAACGAACGAGTCGTAATTGTCCAGGACGAGGATCTTCATTAATTCATGGTGACTTGATTAAAGGGCAGATGCGGTTCGATCCACGGGAAGATGAAGAAGAACAGCACCGCGGTTACTGCGAGGAAGAGGATCAGGCATTCGACTGACTTTATCGCTACCCCACCGGGCAAATGCCGCCAAAGCCACGTATACATCAGGATCCCTTCAGTGCAGGTACATCCGATGGGTTCGGATATTGCGCCTTCGGTAGCGGTGCGCCATCGAGGAAGGCGTGAACGATCAGTCGTTGCGACGCGCTGAACTTCGGATTGCAGGTCGTGAGCGTCAACAACTTCTGGGTGGGCGTTTTGCCAGGCTGAGTCGGCACCGGAGCGATCACCGCGATGTCTTCCGGTTTAACGATTGATTGACCACTGACTGGATAGGCAGGGTCAACAAAATCATCCGAACCAGCCTTGCCAATCACTCGGTACACGTACCACGAGGACTGAGTTTCAAACACGATCGCAGCACCGGGCGTGAGCTTGTCTAGATTCAGAAACGGTGAACCTTTGCCAACCCGGTGACCGGCGACCGAGAAGTTGCCAACCTCTCCAGGGCCTACGGTGTCGGTGTAGTGACCGGGACCTTTTTCCAGCGCCGCGTCCGTCGTTCCTTGCACGATGACCTTCGCATAGTCGGCACCAAAGGCCGGGATTCGCAAAATGGCGAATGCATCACCAATCGGGATATCGGTGATATTGGTTGGCTGTTTACTCGGCTCGCCGACCGCTGGTGCATCTTTCCACTCTTTGTGCAGTTGCGAGTTAAGCGCATTCTGCTTTTGACCGGTGGTGAAGTTGGTAAACCAAGCCTCGTAGACGATAAACAGCAAAACCACGACACCGAGGGTGAGCAATGTCTGACCAATACCGCGAATGATCATCCGCCCGGTGTCATTCTGCGGGTTTGCCGCGGCAGGTGGGCGCCGACCCGCTAGGGCCGCAGAGCGCTCGTCGTCATCCAGCGTGTCGCTCTGCAGCGCGCTATCGACGACGTCATAGTCGCTGCCATCCTCGATGCTCTCTGCCGCGTCGTCGGTCGCAGAGTCAGCAGTCGGGCCGACTTCGGACTCGATCTGGTCATCATCATCGGACGCGGGCATAAAGCTCCCTGCTTGGAATACAACGCTGTTGCGGCATCGACTCTAGTGTGCGCTATCGAGCCAGGTCGGGATTAGCGAATCGGTGTGGCGACCGATACACCAAGACTCCCACCATAGGCTGGAATAGTGACCGAATCCTGGCGGGTTACGACGTAACCGAGACCGAATGCGCTCACCGCTTGCAGAAACAATGCAGTTCCGGGTGCGGTGTTCAACGACTTCTCAATTGCGCTCTGATTACCGATTGCGGTAATCACAAATGGTGGCGAATACGTCTTGCCATCAAGGAGCAGCGTATTTCCCACACACCGCACCGCACTTGTAGTGATAAGCCGCTTACCCATGATCATGATCGCCTCGGCACCGGCGAGCCACATCGCATTCACCACACCCTGCACATCACTCTGATGAATAACCACATCATCCGGCCGGGCGTTCAGTGGTGGTTGACCGTCGGGGCCCAGCGGTGCATCGTCAAGGCTGACCCGTACGGCTGGCCCACTCACTTCAGTCAGCCCGGCAGGTGCCTGCAGCGGCGCAGCCTCCTGTTGTGCTGCAGCCACACTCGTGTCGTACTGTGCGGCATTTTTTTGTAGCCCAATGATCCTGTCCTGGAGCGTTTCGAGGACTCGTTCCTGCGCGGCGAGGGTTGACTCTTTCGTCCCAATCAACTCAGTGATCGCAACCCGGTCACTACGCAAGTCAGTTCCGTTGGCGGTCCGCGCGCTAATCGCAAAAACGCCACCCGCAAGCAGCGCTATCACTGGCACCAGCACGGTCCACACGGTCGGTCGGCTGCGCGAATGGCGCGCCTTCGCACTAAACCAGGATCGCGCCGCGGGTGCCATGAGTGACATTCTGCCTCAGTCCGCGACTTGACCGGGGTAACCTGTGAGGTGGAGCGCTCGGGGAAACGACACCGAAGCGCTGCGCACATTTGTTGAGGAGAGATCGACGTGCCGAAGTCCAAGGTCCGCAAGAAGGCCGCGTACACCCCGCCTGCGAATAAGCTACCCAGCGCCCAGGCGCGTGCGGCGGCAAAGCAGCCAAGTCCCTCATGGTGGGCACCAGTCATGGTGCTGCTGATGATCGCTGGCCTGATTTACATCGTGATTTTCTACGCCCGCGGCGACAAGATCAATTTTATGATTCATCTTGGCGTGTGGAACTACGTCGTCGGTTTTGCCGCAATCATCGTCGGTCTGCTTATGGGCATGCGCTGGCGCTGAGCGCGACTTACAATTTAACTACATTGATGTAGTTATACACAGGAGTTATCCACAGTGTGGATAACTCCTGTGTCGTCTATCGAACGTGAATCGTTTAGACCGCTTCGAGCGTAAGTTCGGCGACCCGATCAAAATGCTCGGTCGCATCGCCAAGCAGCAGCCGGTCAACTTTCGCCCGGCGCCAGAATAGGTGCGCGTCATGCTCCCACGTAAATCCGATGCCGCCATGCACCTGTATCAGCGTCTCGGTCGCAAGCTCTCCGACCTGAGCGGCCTGCGCCTTCGCCGCCGACGCGGCTAATTGCGCTTCGGCTGGATCATTATCAAATGTCCATGCTGCCCACCACACAAGCGACCGCAATTGCTCGACGCCGACATATACATCCACCAACGGATGCTTGACCGCTTGATACGAACCGATCTTGCGACCGAAAACCTCGCGGGTGTTAGCGTAATCGACGCCCATTTCCAACGCGGCTGACGCCATTCCCAGATCCTCAGCGGCCATTGCAATCAGCGCTGCGAGCCGCGCGCGGTCCCAAAGTGCAACCGCATCTTCGCGTAACACAGTCGTTTCTTCGAGAATCACCGTCGCTAAACCCCGCGTGGGATCGATCGCTTCACCGGCTTGCACCGATCCACTACCAACCACGAGGGAGGTGCCGTCCATCGCCAAGAACGTGTCGGCGTAGGCGGCATCGATGGACGGTGCAGCGCCATCGACGACAGCGAACCGCTTCGATCCGTCCACGAGTGCGGCTAATAGCTCATCCTGACCGTCAAGCAGCACCGCTGCACGGGCAGCGGTGACCATCGATGGCGAGGCCAGCGCGTGCCCGGCCTGCTCAGCGACAACAGCGAGGTCAAGCATCGACTGCCCGATACCGCCCGCTGACTCCGGCACCGTGATGCCATAGAAGCCAAGTTCGGCAATTTGTTTCAGACCCGGCTTGTAGTCCGTGCCTCCGTCGAGCAATGCACGTGCTGCACCAGGACCAGCGTTAGCACTGAAGAACTTCTTCGCCATGCTCGCGAAATCAAGCTGGCCTTCATCGAGATCGAAATTCACGAGCGAACTCCTTCGGAGAACGGCTTGGCCTTGTCATTACGCATATCTGGCGGCAAACCAAGGACCCGCTCACCAATGATGTTGCGTAACACCTCGTTCGTACCACCGGCAATTGCCAGCCCGGGCAGTTGCGCCTGCGTCTGCTGAAAATCCGCGCCGTCCGTTGCTGAAGCGAACAGTCCGTCATTGCCTTGCATCCGGACGCCAAGATCTGCACCGTTCTTAGCGGCGCGGGTACCGGACAATTTGCCGGCGCTGGCCTCCGGACCGGGTGCCTCACCTTTGCTGATTTTCGACAACACTCGGAACCCCGTGTAGCGGGTAGCGAGCGTATCGACAACAACTTTGCCGAGATCTTGCTTGTAAAGCACCTTGCGGGATTCAGGCAAATCACCCATCCGCCTTTTCAGTTCGCCGGCAAGGACATCCAGACCGATTCCCAGGTCGCTACCGCCGCCGCCGACATTCACTCGCTCGTTCATCAACGTCGTCAGCGCCACCCGCCAACCGTCATTGACCTCACCGAGTCGCTCGGCGTCGTCGATGATGACGTCATCGAAATACACCTCGTTGAACTGCGAGCGACCACTCATCTGTTTCAGCGGGCGCACTGTGACGCCGGGGGCGTGCATGTCCACTACGAACATCGTCAGACCCTTATGTTTAGGCATCGACGGATCGGTGCGGGTCAATACAATGCCATAATCGCTAAACTGCGCGCCAGTGGTCCATACCTTTTGACCATTGATGCGCCAATTGCCGTCAGCTTCGCGGACCGCGCTGGTACGCAAAGCGGCTAGATCGGAGCCGGAAGCTGGCTCGGAGAATAATTGGCACCACACATCATCAGCGCGCAGCAAGCGCTTCAAGTAGCGCTCATGCTGCTCGGCTGAACCGTGCGCGATCACGGTCGGGCCGCACATGCCCATACCAATGCTATTAATCGGGCCAGCGACGCCGGCCCGGGCAGATTCCTGGCTGACGATCGCCTGCTGGATCGGTGTGCCACCTTGCCCACCAAACTCCTTGGGCCAGCCGATTCCCATGAAGCCGCCATCAAAAAGCACAGCCTGGCTATGCTGCATATCTTGCTTGGTGGCATCGCCGTAGCGGCCACCGGAAACCAGATCGTCGCGATGGTCCTTGAGGTATTCGCGTACCCGAGTGCGGTATTGCGCCTCTTCGGGGGTGTCATCGAAGTCCATTGATAGACCTACTCTCCTGTGAAGTGAGCTGGGCGCTTCTCGCGAAAGGCCAAGACGGCCTCCGCGAAGTCCTTGCTTTGGGTCAAATTGCGTTGGCCGTCGCCCTCGCGCTCCTGCGCTGCCACCAGCAAATCGATGGTGGCAGCGTTGATCGCCTGCTTGGTGAGCCCGAAGGCCAGCGGTGCACCGTGCGTAAAGCGATCAGTCAGTTCAGTGATCGCCGGGTCATAATCCGCGTCGTCTGCGCAACGATAAATCATGCCCCATTCGTAGGCCTTCGCCGCAGAAATACGCTTCCCGAGCAGCGCCATCTCTTGGGCTCGGGCGCGACCAACAAGTGCCGGTACCAAGAGGGTTGCGCCGCCGTCGGGCATCAACGCGATGTTGGTGAAGGCAAGCAGGAAGTAAGCATTTTCCTTGGCCACGACTAGGTCGCAGGCCAGCGCAAAAGAGGCACCGACGCCGGCAGCTACACCGTTGATCGCACCGACCACAGGTTTTGCCATGGCAGTGATCTTCTGGGTGATGCGATTGCACTTGGCCAGAACGTCGTCGCTGCTATCGCTGTCTTCGGTATTGCGAACTCGATTCAGATCAGCGCCGGAACAAAAGCCGCGGCCGTTTCCGCTGAGCACGACAACACGCACACTGTCATCGGCAGCGGCTTGATCTAGCGCTGCCTCCAACTCGGTGGCGAGCGCAATATTCACTGCATTCAATGCATCGGGTCGGTTGAGGGTGATGCGAAAAATGCCGCCCTCATTTTCGACCTGCACCGTTTGAGTCTGAGTTTGGGCGGACATCTTTGTCGCTCCTTCGATATTTTTCGTTGGTTACTTCGGGGCCATCCGGATGGCTCCGTCGAGTCGGATAACCTCGCCATTGAGCATCGGATTCTCGATGATGTGCTGTGCGAGGGCGCCGTACTCAGACGGATCACCCAGTCGCCGCGGGTGCGGCACCTGCGCGCCAAGCGCCTTGAGCATTTCTTCGGAGGCACCCATCAGCAGTGGGGTCTTGAAAAGACCTGGGGCAATGGTGACGACGCGAATCATCATCGATGACAGATCGCGGGCGATCGGCAACGTCATGCCAACGATGCCGCCCTTGGATGCCGAGTATGCGACCTGGCCGATCTGACCTTCGTACGCGGCAACCGACGCGGTGTTGATGATGACGCCGCGCTCGCCGTCGATCGAGTCATGCTTGAGCATGCGCTCAGCGGCAAGCCGGATCACGTTGAACGTGCCGATCAGATTCACCCCGACGATTTTCTTGAAGCGCTCAAGCGGATACGGGCCGTCTTTGCCGACGGTCCGCTGACCGCCGCCGATGCCAGCGCAGTTGATACAGAACCGCAGCTCGCCCAACTCGTCGGCTGCATCGAGCGCGGCCTTGACCTCTTCTTCGCTGGTGACGTCGGTATGGACAAACCGCACCGCGTCACCGAACTGCTCTACCGCCTCAGCGCCCTTGTCGTCTTGCACGTCGATGATGACGACCTTGCCGCCTGCGGCAACAATTTTTGCGGTGGTTGCCAGGCCAAGACCCGAGGCACCGCCGGTGACGACGGCTACTTTGCCGTTAATCTGCATTGAATAATCCTTTTATCGATGGTTTCTTTAAGGTTGGAAATTTTTAGCAATCTTAAGGCGATAGTTAGACAATGCGCTCGAGGATGGTCGCGTTGGCTTGGCCGCCACCTTCGCACATCGTCTGCAAGCCGTACTTTGCGCCCGAATTAAGCATTTGATAGATCAGCGTGGTCATGATTCGTGCGCCAGACCCACCCAGCGGGTGACCAAGTGCGATTGCGCCACCATTCAGGTTCATCCGCTCCTCGCCCGCACCGACAACCTTCATCCACTCCATGGGCACCGGAGCGAATGCTTCATTGACTTCAAAGATGTCGATATCTGCTGCCTTCAGACCGGACTTCTTTAAAACCTTGTTGGTCGCTGGTCCTGGCGCGTCGAGCATGACGATTGGATCTGAGCCAGAGAGGGCGGTGGCATAGACCCGCACGAGTGGGGTCAGGCCGAGTTCTTTGGCCCGTTCTGAGGTAGTAACCAGCATCGCGGCCGATCCATCGGAAATCTGTGAGGCATTTCCAGCCGAAATCTTGCCATCCTCCTTGAACGGAGTTGGCAGCGTGCCGAGTTTTTCGACCGTACCGCCGCGGCGCACACCTTCGTCCTTGCTGATCACGGCGCCATCAGGAGTAGTGATCGGCACGATTTCTTCATCAAAAGCACCGGAATCTTGCGCCTTGGCTGCTTTTTCATGCGACCGCAATGAAAACTCGTCAAGTTCCTGCCTGCTCCAGCCGTTGCGCTCGGCGATCATCTCGGCGCCCATACCTTGGTTAAAGCGCACGCCGTAGCGCGCCATAATCGCATCGCTTTGCGGGTGGCCCACCTCGCCATTGCCGCGCGAGGATCCCATCGGGATACGCGACATTGACTCCACGCCACCGGCGATAATCAGGTCACTATGCCCGGCGATTACCGAAGCCGCCGCAAACACCAGCGACTGCTGCGACGAGCCGCACTGGCGGTCGACGGTGACGCCCGGAATGGACTCTGGAAGGCCAGCGGCGAGCACCGCCATGCGGCCGATATCGCCAGCTTGCTCGCCGACTTGGCTCACGCAACCCCAGATCACGTCGTCGATCAGGGTCGGGTCGACACCCGTCTTTGCGACCAGTGCGTTGAGGACGTGCGCGGACAGGTCCACGGCGTGCACCCCACTGAGGCCACCTCCGCGTTTTCCAACAGGTGAGCGAACGGCGGCGCAGATTACTGCATCACGCATGGATATCCTCCATAGAATGTGGAATCGTCATTGATCTCTCTTCGACGTTACGACACCGCGCATTGATGCGAAAGACGCACCCTCGTGATCTGCCGCACCGTTCGTTAGCAATCCTAATAAATTCATTACTAATCTCGCAGGGATGCCGCCACCCGCTCTGCGGCTTCGAGGTAGTCCTCGACCATAGTCAGCACCACATCACGCGCAGGCATACTGCGGTTCATCAAGCCGACGCCCTGACCTACCCAGTACGTCGCCAACTCTTGCGCACCGGGGTCGCCACGCTCGGCGAGCGCGTCAATATTGCGCAACACGCGTTCGCTCACGAGCGACTGCAATGGCAACGGCAATGCCCCAGGACTATCCGGGCCGTCCCAAGCGCCCGTCCAGGCCGATTTCAGTTGGCGTGACGGCTTTCCAGTGCGCCCGGTCGAGCGGACTGTATCGCGCGCCGAAGCAGCCAGGAGCTTTTGCACGGTATACGGAGCCGTTTCTGCTTCGGGACTGGTCAACCAAACCGATCCGGTCCAAGCGCCTGCGGCGCCCAAAGCAATGGCCGCAGCCATCTGGCGACCTGTGGTAATCCCGCCGGCAGCCAGCACCGGCACCTCACGGATTGGCCGGATCGCTTCGATGACTTCGGGCACCAGAACCATCGTGGTCACTTCGCCGCAATGTCCACCAGCCTCGGTGCCTTGGACGACGAGAATGTCGACTCCCGCCTCGACCTGTTTAATCGCGTGCTCGCGAGCTCCGACGAGCGCAGCGACTGGCACTCCGGCCGACCGAGCCCGATCGATCATCACCTGCGGGGGCACACCGAGGGCGTTGGCGATGAGCTTGATCGGGTGCCCAAAAGCCACATCGAGCAGGACCTCGCCCATCTCTGAAGTCAACCCCGCACTGCCACCGCCGAGAACATCGTCATCGGAGATCTCGATTCCATGGTTATGCAGCAGAGCGACTACGAAGTCCCGATGGGCTCGCGGAACCATGTCTCGTCGCTGCTCATCGCTGAGGTTTTCACCCTTCCCGACATACTTCTGCGGCATAATGATGTCCGCTCCGTAAGGGCGGCCATCGACGTGCTCATCGATCCACGCTAGCTCTTGCTCTAGATGTTCTGGGCTATGAGACGAGGCGCCGAGCACGCCGAATCCGCCCGCGTTCGTCACCGCAGCGACGACGTCGCGGCAGTGACTAAATGCCAGCAGTGGGATATCGATACCGAGAAGTTCACAGATAGCTGTTTGCACGATCGCCCCTTTGCGATTCGAATTTGTAGATCAGTATGCCTAGCGCAGGGCGCTCATCGCCCATCGGATTGTGGACGTGCCGGCGCGTCCCACGGGTTTGATCACAGCGCCAGCAGCAAACTCGGGGATATACAGCCCCAGCATCCGGCGCGACCAAGCTGGCAGCAAACCAACTCCACCGGCAGCCACGATGCCGTAACCCGGTCGCAGCGGCAGCGGCACCGGCGGGTTCAGCAAGAGGAACTTTGCTGCCTGCCGTGCTTCGGAGGTGACTTCAAGCTCGCTTCGGTAGTCTGCGAGCTGTGCATCGAGCTGCTGCACCGTTTGCGGTGGGTCCGGTACGCCGAGCAGACGAGCCGACTGGCCAGCCTGGGCAACATATTGATCTGCTTCCTGCGCGCTCAAGCGCTGGGCGCCGTAGGTCTGGAAAGCATCCAAGAACATCTTGACCTCTGCCAGATGCACCCAGGTCAGTAGGCGTGGGTCGCTCGCTGCGTACGAGCGACCCTGAGCGTCTTTACCGCGAACTCGAGTGTGAATATCGCGAACTTTAGTGATCGCTGCTTCGGCGGTCTCAATAGTGCCGAAGGTGGTTGAGGCAATGTAGTGACTGGTGCGCTGTAACCGGCCCCACGGGTCGCTACGATAGCCCGAATGACCCGCGACGCCTGCCATCGCGAGCGGGTGCAGCATCTGCATCAACAACGACGCCATGCCGCCTGGGAACATCGCGGCATCGGCGTGGACTCGCCAAATCGGATCTTCTGGAGTGAACCATCGCTCACCTTCGGCGCCCCAAATCTCTTCGGCCCGGGCCGGCGCGTCTGTCCCGGCGACTTTTTCCCGCAGGAATAAGCCAAGTCGTGACTGTACTTTTGCGCCAATCGAGGAGGAGATAGCCATCGGAGACCGCCAATCAAGTAGGTACCTCCACGGTAACCGCGTCCTCGAGATCAAGTCGGTATGAAGATTTCGCGATCTCTGGATGCAGCGCACCGTCCACAAAGTCGCAGCCGACTCAAATACGTCATCGACGACGAGCGCCACCAGTTCTGCCGCTCCAAGCAGTTCGACACCCGATAGCTACGACAACCCTGGCGCCGACGACCAATCCGGCACCGGCTGCTGCGAGCAGCGTTACCGCACCAGCGCCGACTCCGGCAAGTACAGCGACACCAACCGACTGCCCACCGAAATCGTCCGCTGCCATGCGGGTATACCCACCGAACGATTATCAGTCCAAATTTCTGCCGATCAGCACCATCGGCTGCGCGACGAACTCCGTGAAACTGTTGGCGGTTTCGCCGGTGTACGCATTCCGGGCTGCGAAGTAGTTCGCTGGGCTGGCAGCATGGCGTAATGACTTCAGAAGAAATGCGCGCCGATGCCGTGCTGATCGGGTGCGGTGATCTCGGATCGAGGATTGGCACCCTGCTGGCCGCTGAGGGCAACGATGTCGTGGGTATTCGCCGACAGATTGACCTGCTTCCGCGCCACATCCGGGGTCGGTCCATCGATGTGACTGATGCGGCAATTGACATACCACTGATCAGTACGCGTTTGCTCATCGTCGCGCTCACCGCAGATAGCTCGGACGCGCAGTCATACCGTCGCACGTATGTCGACGGTATGCGACGGGTACTTGATGCGGTGCAGCACTGCGATCGGGCCGTGTTGGTCTCTTCGACCGGCGTATACGGCGATAGCGACAATCTGGTCGACGAGCGCAGTGAACCGCATCCAGACCGGCTAAGCGCTCAAGTGTTGCTCGAGGCAGAGCGCGCCTTCCACGACGCAGTACCCGGCGGAGTTGTCGCGCGGTTAAGCGGCATCTACGGTCCGGACCGCGACCGACTAGTCAGTCAAGTCCGCAGCGGCGCGAATCCGGATCCGGGCCGGTGGTCCAACCGGATCCATGTCGATGATGGCGCGGCCGCCGTCGTGCACCTGCTGAAGATGAATGAACCAGAGCAGACGTACATCGTCTCGGACACCGAGCCGGCCGTGATCGGCGATATCCGAGCATTTATCGCCGACCTGCTCGGGATGGACTGGACCAGTACGCCAACGCCCCCGCACGGCAAGCGGCTCTCCAGCTTACTGCTGCGCGGCACCGGCTGGGCGCCGCAATTTCCAACCTATCGCGAAGGATTCAGCGCTTTACTGGGCTAAGCCATACGCTGCCTGCGCTCAACCGGGCGGGCTCGCGACCGGCACCGCCCGCACTCGCCCAGCGCCTGCGAATAGCACTCCGGTGAGGATCACTGCCGCGCCGAGCCATTCGATGATGGTGGGTCGTTGGCCGAGAAATATCCAGCCGCCGAGCATCCCGACCGGCGGTGTTACCAACGACCACGGCGCGACGGTGGATGCGCTATTGCGACTGAGCAGGTTCGCCCAGATCCCGAAGCCAACTAGCGTCGCGATGATTGAGCTGAAGAAAAAGCCAAGTGCGTACCGCCAATCGAGGACGCCCAGCGCGATCCCAATTTTGTGCGGGCCATCAACAAGCAAGGACGCGAACAACATCGGGATCGGAGGCACCAGTGCAGACCAGATGCTCAGAGAAATCCCGGACTTCTCGCCGCTTCGGCGCATCACGATGTTGCCCGCCGCCCACCCGAGCGCCGCCGCGAGGACCATCAAGATCGGCCAAATAGGGGTGCTGGCATCGCGCCCAACAGCGATCACGGTCAGACCGGCCAAACCTAGTGCCACCCCGATCACCTGCACCCGACTCGGGGTTTCCTTGAGGACGAAGACCGCCAGCAGCAAGGTGAAGATGGTGACCAATTGGATCAGCAGTGAGGCAAGTCCAGCGTTGACGCCCAGATGCATCGCCCAGAACATCAATCCGAACTGAAACAGCCCGATGAAGACGCCGACCGCGACCACATTGCGCCAACCACTGGTTGGCCGTTTGACGAAAAAAATTGCCGGAAAAGCCACCAGCAAGAACCTTATTGCGGTGAACAAAAACGGCGGCAATTCGCGCAGCATCACTGAAGACACCACGAAGTTCAGGCCCCACACAGTCGCTACGAGAGCGGCCAGCGCTTTGTCACGCGTGTTCATGACGCTGAGCTCCCTTCGTCGTGTTGTGTCACCGCTGCAAATCTAGCCCGCGCTCGTGCACTCTATTGCGATGACCGAGCTTCACCTGCATGCCACGATCGAAGCACTCGGTCCTACGGCGGCGAATTGCGCTCGACGACGACCCCCAGTACTTATCGTCGGCACGTCAGTTTCTTCGACCGAGCACATAGACAAGGAGGTCTTAGTGATCGCCGTCGCCTGACACGCAACCGCTGTTGGCGTTCGTCTAAATCATCGATGGTGCGCAGTATGCGACTGACTCGTTAACCGATCTCACTGACTGCGATGTGCGCGGCCCGAACGCGTTGGACGTGATTGTCGACAAACTCCTTGACGCCCAGGACTACCTGCGCCTGCAGCAGCTCGGCGGTATGTCCCTGGCACTCACCCAGCCCGTTAGAAGTCGGTTTTATGCATTCTGGAAGTACTTGTTGGCGTTGGCAGTCCACAACAGCGCGATACCGATCAGCGCCAGGATGATGGAGGTGATTGCTGCGCCGGTCTCCGTGCCGCCCGCTGATTGGATCATGAACACGGTCCGCGGCACCGAAGATCAGCTTGATCAGGGCAAGGCCAGCGATGCCCCCGGCGGGGCTCGTCAGGTGTTGGTGGTGCCTTCGAGGGCTTCATGCAAGACATCGTCATTTGGCTTGGACTACTTTCTCGTACATGACAAACTCCGAATACCCGACACCGCCGCCCTATCAGCAACCCCAAGACGAGCCGTTGCGCACAGCGCGGATCGCGCCGCCGGGATCGGTAAACGCAGCGTTCTACATCTATCTCCTCGCCTCAGTGCTGGCAGCCATCGGCATCATCCTGTCGCTAACCAGCAACGTCTGGGACCAGGCGATCGCAGGCAGTGCTGCCAACAACTCAGGCACCAACGTTCAATCGCTGGTCAACTTCGCCAAAATCTTCACCGTGGTGGTCGGGGTTATCTTCATCGCCGTCTACCTCCTATTTGCCTTCAAAATGCGCGCTGGCCGCAACTGGGCGCGCATCGTCCTGACCGTGGTCTCCGCGCTCTCCGTTCTCAACGCATTCTCCGCATCGGCAACGGTCACCGTCAACGGAGAAGTCTACAAATCCTCGAGCACGCAGATTTCCGGCTGGATCACCGCCGTTATTGCGATCATCGCAATCGTGCTGATGTACCTGTCCGCTTCCAATGCCTACTTCACCGCCTCCAAGGCCCGACGACGATACTGACCGGCTCGGGCGGTCGATCGCGCTCGGTCACTATCGTTACTCCGATTCCGGCGGGACGGATAACTGGAGGCCGAGATGGCGAATAGAGCGGTAGGTCGGGACGCCGTCGGCGACGGGGCGTTATTACGCTTCGAAATCTTCCTGTTCGTGTCCATCGCTACTGTGCTGGTGACCCGCGGTCTGCTTGCAGCAGCTGGTTACCCCCAGGTCGGGACCGGCGAGCTGCACATCGCGCACGTGTTGTGGGGTGGCCTGCTGCTCGGCGTGGCGGTAGTGATCTTGCTGATCGGCATGGGGACCCAAACGCGGACCTGGGCGGCCTTCACCGCGGGCATCGGGTTCGGCCTGTTCATTGATGAACTGGGCAAATTCCTGACCAAGGACGTGAACTATTTCTACACACCGGCCGTCGCGATCATGTACGTGGTGTTCGTCGCGGCGTATCTTCTGGTGCGGTCACTGACCCTGCGTCGCAAGCTGTCCGACGAACTCCGGATGGCTCTGGTTGGTGTCGCAGTGACAGACCAAGCGTTGGGAGAACTGGACGGTGTCCGTCGGGACAAGGTACTAATATTGCTCGACGGAATGCAAATCCCGACGGCGTTCAGCGCGTCCATCCGCTTGGCTCTAGAGTCGCATCCGGTCGCCAAGGGGTCACGGCGCCAGTGGTTGAACCGGTTGACTTCGGTTTCCGGCCAGGCACTGCGGAGTCTGGCCGGGAACACCGTGGTGGCGCTGATCGCCTGGTTACTGCTGACGGTCGGTGTCGGCTTGCGCCTGAACCTCTACATCGACTATCTGTCCGAAACGATCGAACTCACCCGGATCAACAACGAGCTCAATGCCCTGGGAAATACCACAACCGGCCTCGGTTTCGGGTTCTACTTCTGGTACCTGCTGATCGCTAACCTATTCTGTGCCGCCACCGTGGGTGTCGGTTTGATCGTCGTGTTACTCCCCAAATCACGGACTTTGGGCCTGTGGTTGGTGCAGTGGGGTGTGGTGCTGGATCTGCTGTTCAACCAGTTCTCCACATTCAAAACCGACCAGTTCCGGGCCCTGACTAGTTTTGCGGTAGAGGTGGTGGTGATGCTCATGGCCAGACACCTCTTGAACACGAGACGGCTGTCCACTCCGGGCCGACGGTGACGCTAACGTGGTGAGCGCCTAAAAAGGGCACCATATCTCGTGGATTGCATTCGTGATCTGCACCCACTCGCCCAGTTCGGCGGATCTCGAGCCCTTCGGGTGAAAGCGCTCCGCGGACCCCCTGCGCGGTGTGCTGGGAAGCCTTGGGGCGAGCACGCGCTGACCAGGTCTTCACGCGCGCTCTGGACGCGGCGCGGTTCACCGCATCTAAGAACTGATCACGAGTCTGGCTCACCGAGAGTTCGATGGGTTCGACTGCCATGACATCATGCAGGTGCCAACTACGCCTTAGTTGCTGATCGACCGCTGAACACAGGCGTAGGCGACCATGGAGTTGGGCATGAAACAATCGGGGAATGGGCGAATCTGTAGCGAATCCTCCCCGTCAACTGGAGCCAGACTCGGTACCAGAACAGCCCGGAGACATCACCGAAGATCCGTATTGGTTTAAGCGTGCAGTCTTCTATGAAGTCTTGATCCGATCATTTCACGATTCCTCTGGCGACGGTGTCGGTGACCTACGCGGCCTGATCGAAAAACTGGATTACCTCGAGTGGCTCGGTGTTGACTGCATTTGGCTGCCACCGTTCTTTCCTTCGCCGCTGCGCGACGGCG
>JBDTCL010000385.1:0-6586 GCA_039923595.1 Antricoccus sp.
ACCGCGCGCTTGCGAGTTTTTGAACGAGCTGCCACTTAGTTAACGCGCCCAAGGTAACTGCCGTCGCGGGTATCGACTTTGACGCGTTCGCCGGTCGAAATGAACAGCGGAACTTGGATAAATGCTCCGGTCTCCAGCTCAGCGGGCTTCGTACCGCCCGTCGATCGATCACCCTGAAGTCCGGGATCAGTGTGCTTGATCTCGAGGGTCACCGAAGCTGGCAACTCAACAAACAGCGGAACGCCATCGTGGGTGGCGACGGTGGCCTCGGTGTTCTCCAGCATGTAGTTCGACGCAGTCCCCACCGTTGCACTGGAGACGGGTATCTGGTCGTAGGTATCGCCATCCATGAAAATGAAATCCGTGCCGTCGTTGTATAGGTACTGCATCGAGCGCTTGTCGACATTTGCCGTCTCAACTTTGGTGCCAGCGTTAAAAGTCCTATCGACAACCTTGCCGGTCATGACGTTCTTGAGCTTGGTGCGCACAAATGCGCCGCCCTTGCCGGGCTTCACGTGCTGGAACTCGACCACCGTCCATAGGTTGCCGTCGAGATTTAAGACGGTGCCATTCTTTAGGTCGTTGGTACTGGCCATGCCGGTCCTCTCCGTTGGTGCTGGTTCAGGCGCGTGAGCGCCCTCAGAGCACCACGAGATCTTTTGATGTTGTGGTGAGCAGGTCGGTGCGAGTCCGAAGCGGCGCCGAAGAATCTTCATGGAGTACCAGCGTGTCTTCGATGCGTACTCCCCCACGACCAGGCAGATAGACGCCCGGCTCGACGGTCACGCAGACCCGATCCGCTAGCTTAGTCGTTGCCAGTTGAGAAAGATTCGGTGCCTCATGCACTTCGAGCCCAACACCGTGACCAAGACTGTGCGCGAAGGTCTCGCCATAGCCAGCAGCGGCGATGATGTCGCGTGAAACCGTGTCAATTTCTTGCCCTGTGCGGCCAATTTCCAACGCTTCGGAGCCCGCTCGTTGCGAGTGCGCGACCAATTCATAAATCTCCCGCTGCCAGTCGCTGATTGAGCCGACTCCGTAGGTTCGGGTCATATCGGAGTGATAACCCAGATAGGTCGCACCGAAATCGATCTTGATCAGATCGCCGGCCTCCAGCACGCGATCGGTGGGGCTGTGATGTGGGATGGCCGAGTTCGGACCGGTCGCCACGATCGTCTCAAATGACACCTCTTCGGCGCCGAGATGCAGCATCCGAAAGTCCAAATCTAGGCTGATCTCTCGTTCGGTCCGTCCCGGTTTAATGCCACCGTGTGAGATCAAATCGGCAAGCGCCTGATCACCGATGGCGGCCGCTTGGCGCAATAACTCAATTTCGTCATCGTCTTTGATCGCCCGCAGCTGCTCAACTGCCGCATTGAGACTCACCAGCGTGAGGTTCGCAGCCATCTTCTTCATCGCCGCTGCCTCATCGACGCTGACCACGTGCGTCTCGTAGGCCAGTTGACCGACTCCAGCAGCGCGTTCAATAAGCGCTGGGGCAACGCCGCGGCCGACGAGCAGCTGCATGTCCGGCACTTCTGCCTCGGACTGCGTGACATATCGTCCATCAGTGCAGAAAAGATCGGCGCCGTCAGCGCGGATCAGCAAGCCCCCGTTCGATCCGGTGAAACCCGAGAGGTACCGGACATTGATCAGATTGGTGATCAGCGCGGCGTCGATGTCGCCCTTGATGAGTATTGCGCGCAGCGCATCACGACGACGGGCATGAGATTGAGGCATGCAAATCAGTGTATCGCTGACCAACGGCCGGGCTCTGCATGCAAATTCAATTCCCCGTTGTCCGCAACCACCGCTAGCATGTTCAGCGTGACTAGATCTAACACGCCCTTAGCAATCGAAGCGATTGACCTGGTCAAGAGATTTGGCGAATTCACTGCTGTTGATCACGTCAGCTTTGACGTACCGCAAGGCACCGTCTTGGGCATGCTTGGACCAAACGGCGCAGGCAAGACCACGACGGTGCGCATGATGACGACATTGTCCGAGCCCACGTCCGGTACCGCTCGTGTCGCTGGCTTCGACGTCCGGCAGCAACCGGATGCGGTGCGTCGATCCATGGGTTTGACCGGACAGGCCGCATCGGTCGATGAGTTACTCACCGGCCGGCAAAATCTTCGATTGATCGGCGAGTTGTACGGCCTACCGACAAAGCAAGTACGCACCCTCGGCAATGAACTCTTAGAGCGATTTTCCTTATTCGAGGCAGGCGACAAAGTGGTGCGAGATTACTCAGGCGGGATGCGGCGGCGGCTCGATCTCGCGGTAAGCCTCATCGCCGCGCCACCGGTGTTGTTTCTTGACGAACCAACCACCGGGCTAGATCCGCGCAGCCGGACCGAGTTGTGGGATGTCCTGCGCGGTCTCGTTCGCGAGGGCACGACGTTGCTCTTGACGACCCAGTATCTCGAGGAAGCTGACCAGCTCGCTGACAATATCGTGGTCATCGATCATGGCAAGGTCATCGCCGAGGGTACGGCTCTGCAATTGAAGGACCGCTCCGGCAAGGCGAGTCTGGTGGTCACCGTCTCAGATGGTGCGCAATTGGCCGAGGCCGAGCGAATCCTGCGCGAGATCGTTCCTGACGTGCACGTTAATTCTGCCGCGCGCCAGCTCACCGCTGCCACCACGGGTCTGAGCGATATGACGACCGCGGCGGGCCGCTTCGAGCGAGCCGGCCTCGAACTTGACGATATCGGCCTGAAGAGGCCCAGCCTTGACGATGTGTTTTTGTCCCTCACTGGTCACCGCGCCGAAGATGCCACACCAGCAGACTCAGAGGAGATGAGCGTATGACCACCACGATCACGCCCCCAGCGCATCAACAGATAGAGCCACGTCCAGCCGCACCAGCGGGTACGGCGAGCTATCTTCGGCAGATCCGCACCCTGGCTCGTCGCAATTTCACACACATCAAGCGGCAACCAGAAATGCTTTCCGATGTCACCATCCAGCCGATCATGTTTGTCCTGCTATTCGCGTTTGTCTTTGGCGGATCGATTCAGACCGGTAGCCCGGCCGGGTATCGCGAGTGGTTGCTGCCCGGCATCATGGCGCAGACGATGGCTTTTGCCTCTTTCGTCGTCGCTTTAGGACTCAATAATGATCTTCAAAAAGGGATCATCGACCGGTTCCGGTCGCTGCCGATGAGCCGCAGCAGCGTGCTGGTAGCGCGCAGCGTCTCCAGCTTGGCGCACTCAAGCATCGGCGTGGCTGTCATGGCGGTCACCGGCTTAATTGTCGGCTGGCGAATCCGCAACGGCTTCGGTAACGCAATCCTCGCCTTCGCCCTATTACTGCTTTTCGGCTTCGCAATGATCTGGGTCGGTATCCTGGTGGGCTCGGTAATGCGCTCCGTTGAAGCGGTGAACGGCGTCATGTTCTCCACCATGTTTCCCATTACGTTCTTGGCCAATACCTTTGCGCCTACGCAAAATATGCCGCTAGTGTTGCGAAAAATAGCCGAATGGAACCCGATTTCGTCGTTAGTTCAATCGTTGCGAGACCTCTGGGGCAATGACGGTCCGATTCCGACGACTGCTTCTTGGCCGCTGCAGCATTCGATACTCGTGTCCATCGCCTGGTCATTGCTGTTGGCGGCGATATTCGCTCCCCTAGCGATCCGCGCATACACCAAACGTACGACCGACTAGCTCCGCGGCGGTCAATCTATGACCGGTAATCATGCACGACACCGCTAGCGATCACCACTTCGCGGGCCGGCGTGCGCACAAGCGCGTCCATTGGGTTTTCGGCATCGATGAGGACGATGTCGGCAACTGCGCCGGCCACCAGATCGTGGCTCTGAGCGCCAATGAATCTTGCGGCATCAGTAGTCGCTCGACGTACCACGGCAGCCAGCTCCTCATCATGGCGCGCCCGATTGAGGACGGCGAAATTTAGCGCTACTTTAAGCAGGTCACCATCTCCGTAGGGTGACCAGAGGTCTCGAATACCGTCGGTGCCCAGACCAACCGCGACGTCGGCATCGTCAAGTAACGCCATCGGTAGCGGCGCATAACCAATCGGCGCGACCGTTGTCATCGATATGTCGAGCTCTCCCATTGCTTGGCTTAGGTCGCGTTGGCGCGCGGGATCAACCTGGCCAACGGCAAAGCCGTGGGCGATGTTGATCTTTCCGCCAAGACCCAATCGCGCAGTGCGGTCGATGATCAGCTCGATCTGAAAAGCCCCCAACTCACCCGGATCGTGCAGGTGGATATCAATTCCGCAGCCATGCCGAGCGGCAATATCAAAAAGTCCATCTATCTGGGCCACTGGATCGCGATCAATCGATGCCGGATCAAGGCCGCCGATATGCGCCACGCCAGCCGCCGCCGCCTGATCAAGCAGCTGCATAACGCCAGGCCGACGCATCACGCCGTCTTGGGCGAAGGCGACAATCTCATACCGCAGGCAGCCGATGCGCTCGAACGCTTCGCGCACAATTCCGATGCCGCGCAGGCCAAGGCCAAGATCGACATCGACATGGGTGCGCACGGCGGTCGTACCGTGCCGCAAAAACTGTTGCAGCACCGCGGTGGTGGCCTCGACTCCTGGAATGCCGAGACGATCGCGATTCTCACGCTCATGCGCGATCCGTCCCACGGTCGATAGTTCACCGCCATAGGACTGCCAAGGCGAGCACCACCACGATTTGTCTACATGTGCATGGCTATTGATCAGCCCTGGCAGTGCCAGGCGCCCTTGACCGTCCAGATCGGCCCGCTGCGATGGATCGTGCGGCCTAATAGCGTCAATCTTTCCTGCCGAGATCGTGATATCAGCTGCGTCATGTCCCCATGGCCGGACATTAGCTAGCACGAACTCAGCCATGCGAAGCCTCACTGATCCAGTTCAACGCGCAGGCGTAACCAGCTATCCCGAGGCCCGCGATGACACCGGTGGCAACCGCACTGATGTAAGAGGTATGCCTAAATTCCTCACGCGCGTATACGTTCGAGATATGTACTTCGATCAGCGGTCCACTGATCATGGCGCACGCGTCGCGGATGGCGATGGAATAGTGCGTCCACGCCCCGGCGTTCAGGACGACCGCTGCGCCACTGTCGGCCGCCTCGTGCAGCCAGGTGATCATTTCGCCCTCATGATCGGTCTGCCGAACTTCGACTGCCAGAGCCAGTTCGTGGCCAGTCTTGGCGCAGAGCGCAACGAGGTCGTCATACGTGTCGTGGCCATAGACGTCCGGCTCGCGTTTGCCGAGTCTACCCAGGTTCGGTCCGTTTAGGACAAATACAGCGCTCACTGCGGGCCTCCACTGATGGAGACGAAGGCACTTCGCAGCAACGACTCGCCTGGGCTATCAAGAATAACGGGCATTTCAAGCCCCTCCAGCACAACGAGCCGAAGCCGATCGGCCCGAGACTTCTTATCGATTCGCATCGCATCGCGCAGTGTTTCCCACGGCGCACCGTCGTACCTGATCGGCAGACCGACGGAACTCAGAATGGCGCCGTGCCTAGCAGCTGTTTGCTGATCAAGTCGCCCCGCGAGGCGGGCAACTTCAGCGATGAAAACCATTCCGACGCTCACGGCGTCACCATGCCGCCACCGATAATGCTCGGCGCGTTCGATGGCGTGGGCCAGAGTATGACCGTAATTGAGGATTTCGCGCAGTCCCTGCTCGGTAAGATCAACACCAACAACCCTTGCCTTGACGACGACAGCCCGCTGGACCAGTTCCACAGCCACCGGCGATTGCGGATCGAGCGCTGCGACCGGGTCCCGTTCGATAAGTTCGAGGATCGCCGAATCGGCGATAAATCCCGCCTTAATGACCTCAGCAAGCCCCGCGGCGTAGTCGGCGGTCGGCAGGGTCTGCAACAGATCCAGGTCGCATATCACTGCCGCGGGTGGGTGAAATGCACCGACCAGATTCTTGCCAGCCACGGTATTAATGGCGTTCTTACCGCCTACGGCAGCATCGACCATACCCAGCAGCGTGCTCGGCACGTGGATGACCCTGACCCCGCGCAGCCATGAGGCGGCCACCCAGCCGCCTAGGTCGGTCACAGCTCCCCCGCCCAATGTCACAATGACGTCGGTGCGGGTAAAGCCCGCATTACCCAGGGCATCCCAGCATCGCCCGGCGGTCTGGAGAGTCTTTCCGGCCTCGCCAGGGGGGACTTGGACAAGCGTCACCGCGCGCCCATCCGCACGCAGCACGTGCGCTAACTTCGCAGCAGTATCACCAATCGGATCCGCCCAGATTAGCGCTACCCGAGCCGCCTCGCCCACGGATGCGCTTACGTGCGAGCACAGATCACGGCCGATCGACACTTCATAAGGACTCTGTCCTGCTACCGAGACAACTTTGCTGATCTCACTCATCAGAAGCATCCTGAAGCGCGATGATCAGATCAGCAACGATCTGCTGCGGTGAGCGGTCTGCGGTATCTACCATCAGATCGGCGACTTCTTCATATAACGGAGCGCGAGCCTTCAGCAGTGCGCCGAGGGTCGCTCGAGGATTGAAATTAAGAACCGGCCGGCTTGTCCCTAAACCCACTCTGCGGGTGGCATCCTTCAACGCCACTTGCAGCCACAC